>JBEKCO010000017.1:0-47709 GCA_050014835.1 Acidimicrobiales bacterium | reverse complement strand
CGTCGAGGAGGAACCCCCGGCTGACGGTGAGGAAGCGGCTGTCGAGATCCTTGAAAAAGATGCGCTCGCTCGGGAGGTCGAGGAGGTTGCGCATGCAGAGGCGCTCGGTCTCCTCGCGGGAGAGTCCCAGATCGGGCTTGTCAGAACTTGACGTCGACCGTTTTACCATCGCGTCCCTAACCGATGGACGTGGACGGGCTGGACCGCCCGAACCTCCGTGCACCCCGAGCCCACCCCCTCCCGAGCCTCTGATCGTGCAGACGCCCCAGGACAGAAACGGACCAGGTCGGAGGATTTTACCAGGGTCGTGCAGACACGCGAGACCACGGCGGACCGGCACCGCGCCGAAGCACGGGGCGCTCGACGGACCGCAACAGCCCGGCCCGTCGTCGACCTACAGTTTCACCCGTCACATGGGGATTCTCCGCCTCCAGAAACGCCCGATCGGATGGTCCGCGGCGAGATCACGCCGCCGCGGAGTCCGCGGTTCGCGATACGGCCCCACTGACGGCGCAGTACACCCTCTCCGTGCCGCAGCGGACCGCTCCACCAGGACCGGGCCGGATTGAGGTTCGGGCGATTCGCGGGTCGCCTCCCCGCCGCAGGAACGGTCGCCGTGATCGCGGCCGGATTGCTGCTCGCCACGCCGTCCAGCGCCAACCTGGCGCAGCGCCCCCCTGGCCCCGCGCCGGTGGGCAGCGAGCACAAGCCGGTGACGGGAACAACCAAGAGCTCCGGGACGACGCAAACGCGTGACGGGGAGCAGGCACGTTGGGTGGTCGAGGAGAACAAGCTGCCGGGTACCACGAAATGGAAGATCCCCGAGGGCTCACCAGGGTTGATCGCCGGGTTCGCTTCCACGACGTACGCGGCGCACGGCGACCACGTCACGCTCTACGTCACGACGTCGGCGGCGCGGCTGCACGTCGACGCCTACCGGATGGGCTACTACCAGGGCAAGGGCGCCCGGCTCGTCTGGCAATCGCCCGAAGTGCCCGGACGCCGCCAGCCGACCTGTCCGCGGACGACCACGACAAACATGGTCGCCTGCGACAACTGGTCTCCGACGCTCAGCTTCAAGGTTACTCGCGCCTTTGTCCAGGGCGACTACCTCCTCAAGCTCGTCGGGAGCGGCGGCCAGCAGAGCTACGTCCCGCTGACCGTCTGGGATCCGACGAGCACCGCCACCTACGTCGTGAAGAACGACGTTTACACGTGGCAGGCGTGGAACTCGTGGGGCGGCTACGACTTCTACGGCGGTCCAGGAACGTGCCCGGCTGGCGTCTACCCGCCGTGCACGCGGGCTCGGGTCGTTTCTTTCGACCGGCCGTACGCCTACGGCGATGGCGCCGGGGATTTCCTCGGGAGCGAGTACCCGCTCGTTCGCTTCGCCGAGCAGGAGGGACTCGACGTCACCTACGTCACCGACGTCACGGTCGAGCAGCACCCGGCCTTGCTGCTGGCCCACCGGGCGATGATGTCGCTCGGTCATGACGAGTGCTGGTCTCTCACCGAGCGCCGAGCGGCCGACCGCGCCGAAGCGGACGGCGTCAACATGATCTTTTTCGGGGCGAGCGCCATCCTTCGACACGTGCGCCTCCAGGCGTCGCCCTTGGGCGCCGACCACGAGGAGGTCGACTACCGCGATTCGACCGAGGACCCCCTCAGCAACAAGGGCGTACCGCTTGAGGTGACCGGCAACACCTGGAGCTCGCCGCCCGCGAACTGGCCCGAGATCGGGTTCGTCGGCGAGCAGTACGTCGGCTACCTGCTTCCCGGCGCGGCATCTGGACCGCTGGTCGTCGCCCACGGCGCCTCGGCGTGGATCTTCCGCGGCACCGGACTGCGCAGCGGCTCCAGCGTGCCGGGGGTCGTCACCGGCGATCTCGACGAATTCGATCCTGCGGACCATCCCAGCGACCTCGAGATCCTCGCCCACTCGCCGGTCAACCTCTCCGACGCGATGAGCGACATCGGAACGTCTCAGGGTTTCGTGTACTCCGACATGACCTACTGGACCGACACGAGAAGCGGGGCGGGGATCTTCGACAGCGGCGCGACCTCGTGGATCGCGTCGCTCGCGCCGTGTGCGCGCGGCACACACGACTGTCCGGCGGCGATGACGCGGCGGATCACCGGGAACTTGTTCGCCCTATTCGGCCGGGGTCCGGCCGGGCACTTCGAGCCCTCAGTTCCCAATTACCAGCTCGTCTACGGGCCGAACGCCTGACGCGAAACCCCCACCGGACGCCGTCCGGTTCCGGGGGCTCTGGCTTCACACGATCACACGATGCAAAAGGTTCAGCTCCGCGAGCCCGGGTCCGACACGTCCACCAGGACCTTGCCCGTGACGCCGCTCTCGACCGCGACGTGTGCCGCGCGGATGTCGGCCAGCGGGAAACGGTGGAGCGGCAGGCCGGCGGCCTCGCCAACCCGCAGCGCGCCATCGAGCAGTGCCGAGGAGACGTCCTCGATAGCGGCGACCTTCGCCACGACCGGGACCGTGTAGAGGAGCGTGAACTCGTACCTGGCGTTCAGCGTCATCGCCGGCCTGACGGGGATCGGGAGATCCCGCCCGTCACTTGCGTAGATCGCGATCGTGCCGTTCGACGCGAGGATGTCGCGGTCGATCTCGGCGTTGGTGACCGCATCGACCTCGACGACGAGATCCACGCCCTGCGGTGCGAAGTCCCGGACCTTCGCGACGACGTTCTCCGTCCGGTAGTTGATCACGGCCTGCGCGCCGGCAGCTTCTGCGAGTCGGGCCTTCTCGTCGGAGCTCACGGTAGTGACGACCGAGGCGCCTGACCAGCGGGCGAGCTCGATCGTCGCGTGGCCGACCGCCCCGGCCCCACCGGCGACGAGCACGGTGCGACCTGACAGCGCGTCGCGTCCGAGTCTTCCCGTCGAGCCCGTTCCAATCGTGAGGCAGCGGTGCGCGGTCAGCGCCGGGACGCCGATGCTCGCCCCGAGATCGAATGTCGCGTCGTCCGGCAGGAGCACGGCGTGATTCTCGGGCAGCGCGACGTACTCCTGTGCCGTCCCGTCGGCGCGCTGCCAGCCGCTTTCCCAGATCCAGACCCGCTCACCGCGTCGGGCGCGATCACATCCTTCGCCGACCTCGACGATGACCCCTGCTCCGTCCTGGTTGGGCACGACTTCGGGGAAGGGGAATTCCGGCGGCGCCGTCGTGCCGCGGCGCGTCTTCCAGTCGGTCGGGTTCACGCCGGACACGGTGACCTGGACGAGAACCTCCCCCCGAGCGGGAGCGGGCGTCGGGCGATCGATGACCTCGAGGACCTCGGGACCACCGTATTGGCGGTACACGCAAGCCTTCATCGCTTCGCTCCCCTGTGAAACGGTCGGATGGTCGCCGAACCGCACGTCATCGATCTCCCCGATGGAGTGAGCGGTGACTGCCCGGATGCAGTGTCGCCCACGTCAGGCACCGATCCGGGCTACGTATACGACGCCACCCACCGTACCCTCGACGAACCGGCCACGGCCCCGGTCGATCGACCCGCCACCAGCCCCGGATCGACCGCGTCAGACGCCCGCTCTCTCGTGGCAACGCGCGTTCATTGGCGGTCCGCGTGGTACCAGACGTCGACGCCTCCGACCTTTACCGGGGGCCGTCCGAGCACGAGCGTCAGGTAATGGATCACGAACGCGGGGTGGACGCCGATCGGGTCGAAGACGATCGTGCCGATGCGCCAGTGCGTGAGGAAGTACCGCACCTGTGCTTCTCTTTTCGGAACGAGTTTCGGCGCGAGGCGCAGAAGACCCGAGTAACCGGCGCGGAACAGATGCTGCAGGTACACCGGCGGCACCGGATCGGCGAGGTTGGACCCCGGGGCGGTCGGATACGGCTTGGCCGCCTCGCCTCCGACGAGTCGGAACGAGAAGCCCGATATCGCCTGCCAGAACATCCCGTAGTTCACCCCACCGATGTCGTACGGATAGGTGACGACGACGCTCTGAGCCGGAATCTTGTCGACCGCGCCCGTCGTGAAGTAGGCGGGGATTTCCGCCGGTTGCGAAACGAAAGGCATCTGGGGGACGAGGGGGACCAGCACCCCGACGCCGATCAGGGCGACGACGCCTGTGACCGCAGCACGGCTCCGAAGGGCCCCGGCCCAGCTGCCCCGAGAGCGAGCCCGGGCGTGCCGTAGCTCGTGGGGAGACCCGACCCCTCTCCTCCAGCGATCGAGTCCGATGGCGAAAACGAACGCACCGACCAGGTCGACGTACAGGGCGAATCTCGCGGCAATCAGGTTGCTGATCACCGGGAGCTTCCGCACGATCGCGAAGGGCAGCGCGATCGCGGTGGCATGACCGCCGACAACGAGCGGCGACCCCAGGGAGAGCACGAAGGCGACGACTGCGACGAAGGTGAGCACCTGGATGAACCGGTCGCGCCGGTTCCAGAACAGAAAGACCAACAGCACCAGGACCAGCGGGATTCCCAGATACGAGTCGTTCTCGGCGATGTCGTTGCCGACGTACGTCGTGCCGATCGCCGCGAGGCGGGCCGGCGCGAACAGCTGACTGATCGTCGGGATGATCGTCCCGAACAGGTCAGCCTGATACGGGGCGAGCTCTGCAACCGGGTGTTGCGGCCGGGTCACGTGCCACGGACCGAGGAAATAGCCGTACGCGGGGTACGCGATGAACACCACCAGCGTGCCGACGGCCCACCGCGCCCCTTGGAGAGCGTGGGCGAGATGTTCCCGCACCCGCGAGTGCGAGATGGCTGCTGCGACCGCGATCCCGACGACGCAGCACATCAGCGTCGTCACGAAGATCTCGATCGAGATGAAGAACTGCGCCGCGAGAAGCAGTCCCAGAATCACTCCATAGCGTCGTGCGCTCTTCTTCTGTCGTCTCACGAGCTCGTCCACGATGAGGACGACGAGCGGCGGGATCGGCACGAATGCCGCGAACAGATGGCCCAGCGCCTGGTCGACCACGTAGGGGGAGAACCCGTAAAGCAGCCCGCCGAGGAACGCCGCCGGGAACCACTTCGTATAGCGCAGAAGGACAAACATCATCGATGTCGCCGACGCGAAGAACGCGAGCCTCGTGAGGAGATCGAACGTGGCGATCGGTCCGAATAGCGCGGTGATCGGAGACCCGATGAGCCCGAGCAACGGCATCGACGTGTTGTTGACGAGGTTGATCCCGTACGGATAGTTGACCGACGAGGTGAAAAACGGGTTCACCGCGTGGCTCAGCGAATGGAGCATCCAGGCGAGGAACCAAACCTCCTGCACTCGGTCGCCGCAGGCGCACCCGACCACTTGCGTCTGGCTGAGCGGCTCGACTGGCCAGTACGCGAGGCACGCGATGGCGAGGTAGGTGACGAGGGCGGCGAGTATCCAAACGGATCTCTTTCGCCACCACTCGCCACGCCACATGGATGTCTCCCGCTGTCCCGAGCTGTCGGAGGAACGTGTGACGCGTCGCGCGCCGCGACGTGAACCTGAGAGGATGCCATCGGTCACGCGGCCGGAATCGAGCGTCTTGACAAGGCACTTTACATGTCGCCCGGACCCTCAGATCTTGAGTCGCGTACGGTCCCAGTCGGCAAGGCGGGGTGCGAAATAACCGCCAACGGAGTCACGGGTAAAAGAACCGTGCGCGCGATCCGCTCTTGACAGCTGAGAAATGCGAATCGAACACCACGCGGCATACGATCCGTAGGTACAGCGAACAGACCGATGGATCGCGCCGCGCCGACAGGATCGTCGCGCCATACCGCCGTCTCCTCGGAGTTTCCCCGACCGAGCGACCAGCTCGCACGAATTCACAGCCTCATCGCCCGAATACGCCTCAGACCCTTCCCACCGAAGCCATACCCAGATACGGTCTGGATGGACCGATTCCGCGACGTGACATTCGGCCCTATTCAGACCGGTGAGTAGCGACGACGCTCCCTACATCGGAAAGGCGGGTCGTCGTCGGGGGGATTCGACAGGACCGCGCTTCGCGGATCCTTCGTACCGCAACCTCGCCGGCGTCTCGAGCGTCGCAATGGCAAGACAAACCCCCACTAACTCTCCAAGAGGAGTCAGGACATGAACGCGAAATCCGGTCGGCTGTTCTTCTGGCCAGTACTAGTCATCGGCGTTCTGCTCATCGTGGCGCCCTTCGTCGTATCCCTGCCGAGCAGAGCGAGCGCGGGCCAGAAGCTGCTGAACGCCTTCCACCCGATCATGCAGCCCGCCAGCGTTCGCACGACGGTGAGTTACGACGTCAACACCTTCACGCCACTCGGCCCATTCGCGGTCGGGGGAGTGGCGGCCGCCGCCGAGGTGCCGAAGTTCATCGGCACGCTTGCCACGGATCTGCACGCGACGCCCGCCCAGGTCGAGGCGCAGCTGGCATCGTCAGCTCCGGTTCTCAGCGGGATCTTCACGGACCTCGGGAAGCTCGAGCCCATCTTTAAGGCGGTCCCGCCCGGACTCGCCTGGTACAAGCCGATCGTGAACACGATGAAGGCCCAGGTGAACAACTTCGCAGCGGTTGACGCCCTGCCCAATTTCAACATCTTCACATGGGCCTTCGTCGTCCCCGGCGCCCTGCTGGTGCTGTGCGCAGGATTCGGGTTGGTCCTCGCGCGCAAGCGCGCTTAGCTCCTAAGGAACACAGCAGGATCTGAGGGTCGCTAAGAGGATCGTCTCGGCGCCGCTCACCGTTCGGAAGTCGCGACCGGCGGGCGGTGCCGGGCGTTCTCTGGGGCCTTCATCCGGTCACGTCGATACGACAAGTCGCCACGGTGCTTGCGCGCGACACAGATCCCCCGACCCGCCGGGTAAAAAAGACTTAGCGTGGTGCGTGCGGTGTTCTGTGCCCTGCTGGCAAGAAAAAAGGACAGGCGGTCATGGATACGACGGACGTGCAGCACGGTAGCCATAGCGCGCGGCAGATGATGCCTCGCCCCAGCCTCGGCGTGGCGGGTTTTCTCATCTTCCTGCTCGGTGCCTGGGGCGGGATCGTGCCTTTCATCGGCCCGACCTTCGGATACAGCGCCGACAGCGCGGGATCGTGGCACTGGGACCTCGCGCACGCCCTGTTGTCGGTTGTTCCCGGGGCGGCGGCGTGCGTGGTGGGACTGCTCATCATGATGGGTGTCACGAAGATGTCCCATCTCGCGGTAACGGGCTCGGCGGGCCTCCTCGCGGTGATCGCGGGCGCCTGGTTCGTCATTGGCGCGGTAGCTTGGCCGGTCCTATACACCGTCCCGAGTTTCTTCGCCCCCGGCACGGCGTTGACCGAACTCGAGTACTTCATCGGGTACTTCGGCGGTGCCGGTTGTCTTCTTATCGCGCTGGGCGCATTCGTCCTCGGCAGATCGGCCGCTGCCCGATAACGGCCTAGCCGGGCAGATCCCCAGCTTCAGAAGGGGGCCGAGTTCGGCGAGACGAGACGGCGCACGAAGGTCATCGGACGCCTTCCCGGCGAGCGTACCTGCGTCGCCCTGGTGTTCGCGGCGCTCGATCGCCAGAGCCGCGGATGGCGTGGGATGACGGGCACCCAAACTCAGCATCCCCATCATTAACGGCTGAAATCGATTTGGGCCCCAGGCAAGGGTCGTACAGGGTTGAGGTCATGTGAACTCGGATAACACCACGTAACGATGATCTGCCCAAGTCGTCAAGCTCCAAGCTCCGCCGAGACGGATTTCGTGGGTTAGACGTGGGTTAGCGAACGGGCAACTACGGGTCCGAGCGGGGTCGAACTGTACCAAACGGTCAACTACGAATTGCGCTGTGATCTGCTCTAATGAGGAAACTTCGTCGCAGCCCCAACGGGATTCGAACCCGTGTCTCTACCTTGAGAGGGTGGTGTCCTAGGCCTCTAGACGATGGGGCCGAGATCGTCGCGCACGAACTCGACGGCCCAGCAGCGTACCCGAGCGTGACACAGCGCCGCGCAAGGGCGAGCGCGTTGCCGACCGATGGTCACGCGCAAGACGCACCGAGATCCCCTTCCCGGACGGGATCTCACACCTTACGGATCACGCGCGGTCCCAGGACGATGCCACTGCGCCTTCAAACCAGCTCGGGGGGGAGGACTCGAACCCCCAATTACAGGGCCAGAACCTGTCGTGTTGCCGATTACACCACCCCCGAATGGGCGTCCGGCGATCTTAACAGTAGGTGTCGGTGCACCGACTGGCCGCGGGAGGCGACAAAGGACGGAAGCAATCCGCGGGAATGCCTCGAACGGATTCAGCCTTAATGAGCGGCCCACGAGATTCGTCCGAAGCCGAAGATGCGACCGACGGCAACTCCGGTCGTCTCGCGGACGAACGGTCCGAGTTCGGTGAACACGAGCTTTTTTGAACTCGGAGGAGGAGATACCGCAACTGACAGCCCGTCTCCCGCGCCGGCACCTTGGGTCCACAGGGCGTCGATCGCGTCCGTGACAACAATGACACTGGTTCCTTTGCCGAGGAGCTTCGCGGTCTTCGACAGTGCAGTCGAGGCGTCGGGCGCGGCGACGGACGTCAGGGCGCGCCGTGGGACTCCGTGGTGATCAAGGAACTTCGCCTCATAGGCAAAGGAGCCGACGGAACCTGCTCGTGGCGGCGACCACGTCACAATGACCCGACGGGAGCGGTCGTGCCGGTAGAGGAGGGCCGCCTGCCCGAGGCGGGACGTGAGATCGGCCTGGTCGGCTCTGACGACCGGCTGACCGAGAACGACGATCGCCGACGCGGGGTGCACGGCAGATGGGGCGGTGGAAAGGCGCGACGCTTCCACTACCTGCACGCCGCACACGATGACGTAGACGATCGCGCCGGTGACGACGAGGGAGACGAGCCTGACCACCAGGCGAACTGGTCCGAACAACATGGATCGACGCCCCCCTACGGTTCCGGCACCGGAGGCATCGGCAGTTCGGCGAGCGCCGCATTGATTCGCGACAACGTCCGCTCTCTGCCGAGCACCTCGAGCGATTCGAAAAGCGGAAGACCGACGCTCGACCCCATGGTCGCGACGCGCACCGGGGCCTGCGCCTTGCCGAGCTTACGTTCCGCATGCTCGGCAACGGTGGCGAGCGTGGCGCGCAGGGCGTCCACCGTCCACGGGCCATCCCGGAATCCATTGCGCGCCTGCTCGAGGATCATCCGCGCCCCGTCGTCCCGTCGCACCGCCTTGTCGAAAGAGGTCGGGTCGACGACAAACGGCTCGTCGAACAGGAACTCGACATAGCCGATGACCTCGTCGAGCGTGGCGACCCGCTCCTGGATGAGGGGCGCGAGCCGGACGACCTGCTCCTCGTCGTACGCCGCGGTGGGCCACGGGACGGTCTTCGTACTGAGGTGGCGTCGGACCCTCCCGACGAAGTCGTCGACACCGAGCGCCCGGATGTAAACGCCGTTGAAATGCGCGAGCCGCTTCTCGTCGAAGAACGCCGGCGAGACGTTGACGTCCTCGAGACGGAACTCGTCGATCATCTCCGCGACGGTGAGGATCTCGCGCTGGTCGGGAGGTCCCCAACCGAGGAGCGCGAGGTAGTTCCGCATCGCCTCGGGCAGGTAGCCCTGGTCCCGGTAGTCCTCGACGGCGACGCGATCGCGTCGTTTCGACAGCTTCTGGCGTTTCTCGTTCACGAGCACCGGCAGGTGCGCAAAGACAGGCAGCGGCGGACCGCCGAGCGCCTCCCAGACGAGCACCGCCTTCGGGGTCGTCGGCAGGTGCTCCTCGGCGCGGATGACGTGCGTGATCCCCATGTCCATGTCGTCGGCGACGACGGCGAGGACGAAGAGCGGATCCCCGTTCGACTTCACGAGCACGAAATCCTCGATCGTCGAGTTGGCGAACTCGACGTCCCCGCGCACGGCGTCGTGCACGACGGTCACGCCCTCGTCGGGAACGCGGAACCGCAGGACGCGACCGGGACCAGGGGTGAGCGCGCGCTCGCGGCAGTAGCCGTCGTAACCGGGGATCGGATTGTCCTTCGTCCGCTCGTCGATCTGCTCGCGGACGCATTCACAGGCGTAGGCGTAACCGGTTTCGTAGAGCCGACGCGCCGTTTCCTCATAGAGCTCCCGGCGCTCCGACTGCAGATACGGGCCCTCGTCCCAGGTGATCCCGAGCCACTCGAGCGAAGAGAGGATCCCGTCCGTCCAGTCGGGGTGACTGCGTTCCCGGTCGGTGTCCTCTATTCGCAGGACGAACTTGCCACCGGCGCGCCGGGCGAAGAGCCAGTTGTGCAGCGCGGTCCGGGCACCCCCGACGTGGAAGTACCCCGTCGGCGAGGGCGCGAAGCGCACCCGCACCGTCGCTGGCGCCGTCACTCCGCGACGATCGATATCGCCTGGGTCGGACACGAAGTCACCGCCTGTTCGACGAGGGCGCGCAGCTCCTCGCCCGGGTGCTCATCCAGGACATAGAGGAAACCGTCGTCGCGGACTTCGAACACGGCCGGCACGATCCCCATGCAGACAGCATTGCTCTCACAGACGTCGAAATCGACGACGACACGCAACGCACGCCTCCCCGAATGGTCATACCACCTGACAAAAGCCAGGTTAGCCAGCGCCGCGACCCGGCAACGGCGCTCCGTTACGCTCGGAACACTGTGGCCGCGACCAGACACCCGGTCAGGATCGCCGCCGGACTCGTCGTCTTGCTCGGCGTGGCGCTCGCCGCGGCCGCCGTGTCCGGGGTGTTCCGACCCTCACGCCCGAGCCTCACGCCCGCGCAGATCGCCGAGCAGAAGGCGATCCGGACAACGAAACGACTCCTCGCCCGACAGACGAAGCTGGTTCGGGCCGCAGACGCGCTGGTCGCGGTGACGCTCCCCCCGCAACCATCTCGGCTCTCGGCCGCTTCCGCGACGCCGGCGAATCTCTTCACCACGCCGCTTGCGCCGGTCGAGGTGCTCGGGTACGTCCCGTACTGGGAAGCCCCGGATCTCACCGCGGCCGACTTCGCCGACACGAGCGTGCTCGCCATCTACGGCGTCGAAGTGGCGCGCAACGGCAGTTTGCTCGAGTCCGGGCCAGGGTGGGCGTACTACGCCGACACGGGTTACAGCGCGCTCACCGCGGCCGCGCACAGAGCGGGAGACCGCGTGCTGTTCACGATCGCGGCGACGGACGAGGGCGTCATCAGCAACCTCACGCACAACCCCGCGCCGACCGGCGCGCGCCTTGCCGCGGCAATGGCGGACGCCGTCACCTCGGGCGGGTTCGACGGCGTCGACATCGACATCGAAGGCGCTTCGCACGCCGACCGCGCCGGCTTCGTCAGCTTCGTCGCGGATTTCGTCTCGTCACTGCGGCACGACGGCATGCACAAGATGGTCGTGCTCAACTGCTATCCGCAGTCGGCGGGAAGCTCGACGGACTTCTTCGACGTCGCGAAGCTCGCGCCCCTGGTCAACCAGATCTTCGTCATGGACTACGACATGGAGCAGGACGCGAACTCGTCGGCGAACGCCCCGCTCACCAACGGGGACCTCGGGTTGAGCGACGTCCTGTCGCTCATCCAGTACCGGCGCGTCGTTCCCGCCTCGAAACTCGTCCTCGGGATCCCCTTCTACGGGGTCGATTTCACCACGACGACCGGCAAACCCGGCTCGCTGGCCCTCACCGAGTCACCGACGGTCGAGACCTACTCGACCATCGCCGCGGCCGGTGGGACGCCGCTGTGGGATCCCGGTTCGCAAACGGTGTGGACGCGGTTCCGCGAGGGCGGCAGTTGGCACGAGACCTGGTTCGACGACCCGGTGAGCGTCGCGCTGAAACGTGCCCTCGCCTCGGAGTTCCACCTCGCCGGGGTCGGTGTCTGGGCGCTCGGGTTCGAGGGGAACGCGACCGGGATGCTCGAAGCGCTCGACGGCGGTTCGCCGCCGAAGAAGGTCTCCGCCGCCTCGCACTGAGGCGGACGGCTCAGCTCTCTTCCGGCTCCTGCGTCCGGGCGACGGCGCGCATCAGGCGCGACTTGCGGCGGGCCGCCTGGTTGGGGTGGATGACCCCCTTGGCGGCCGCTTTGTCGATGCGCCGTGCCGCCGTGGCGACCTTGGCCCCAACGTCGTCGGCACCGTCCTCGGCGGCAAAGAGCGCGACCTTCGTTCGCGTCTTCACCTCGGAACGCACCGACCTGTTGCGCTCGCGCCGAGTCTCGTTCTGGCCGATGCGCTTGATCTGACTCTTGATGTTCGCCATGGAATCCCTTGATCTTGTGCCCGTCGCGCCGTGGCGGAGTGGGCGGCGCATCGTACCAGGCCAGGGAGGGTGGCCAGATCATCGACCCGCCGAGCAGGGAGGGAGGGCGGGGCCCAGCAGAGATGGCACGATGTGCGGCATGGTCGAGACGTCGATGATCCGGAACTTCTCGATCATCAGCCACGTCGACCACGGCAAGTCGACGCTGTCCGACCGCATCCTCGAACTGACGAACGCCGTCGACCCCCGTGACATGCGGGAGCAGTTCCTCGACTCGATGGACATCGAGCGCGAGCGCGGCATCACGATCAAAGCCCAGAACGTCCGCGTCCTCTGGCACGGCCACGTCCTCCACCTCATCGACACGCCTGGTCACGTCGATTTCGGCTACGAGGTGTCGCGCAGCCTCGCCGCCTGCGAGGGCGTCGTCCTCCTCGTCGACGCCTCCCAGGGGATCGAGGCCCAGACCCTCGCCAACTGCTACCTCGCGATGGAGAACGAACTCGAGATCGTCGCCGCCCTCAACAAGATCGACCTGCCGGCGGCGGACCCCGAGCGCTACGCCGACGAGATCGAGAACGTCCTCGGGATCCCCGCCGGCACCGTGCTGCGCATCTCGGCGAAGACCGGTGAGGGCGTCCCGGAACTACTCGACACCGTCGTCGCCCGCATCCCGGCGCCGACGGGCGATGCCGGGTCGAGGCTGCGTGCCCTCGTCTTCGACTCGTACTACGACCAGTACCGGGGGGTGATCAGCGCGATCCGGGTCGTCGACGGCACGCTGCGTTCCGGCATGCGGATCCGCTTCCTCCAGGCCAACGTCACCCACGACGTCGAAGAGATCGGGGTCCGCTCTCCGGCGCCGACGCCGGTCGACGCCCTCGGCCCCGGCGAGGTCGGCTACGTCGTCGCCGGCGTGAAGGACATCAGCGAGGCCCGCGTCGGCGAGACGGTCACCGACGCGGCCCGCCCGGCACACGACGCGCTCGCCGGCTACCGGGACCCCAAGCCGATGGTCTTCTGCGGGATCTACCCGATCGAAGGTGACGAGTTCCCCGCGCTGCGTGACGCCCTCGAGAAGCTCCAGCTGAACGACGCGAGCATCACCTACGCGCCCGAGACGTCGACGGCCCTCGGGTTCGGCTTCCGCTGCGGATTCCTGGGGTTGTTGCACATGGACATCGTGCGCGAACGCCTCGAGCGCGAGTTCAACCTCTCGCTCATCGCGACGGCGCCCTCGGTCGGGTTCGTCGCCCACCTCACCGACGGGACGACGCAGTTCGTCGACAATCCCTCGGCCCTGCCGCCGGCCCAGAACATCGACCACATCGACGAGCCCGTGCTGAAGGTCACGATCGTCACGCCGGCCGATTACGTCGGCACGATCATCGACCTGTGCCAGACGCGGCGCGGGCGTCAGGACCGGATGCAGTACCTGTCCGCCGAACGGGTGGAGCTCGTCTACACCGTCCCGCTGGCCGAGATCGTCATCGACTTCTTCGACCAGCTAAAGAGCAGGACGAAGGGGTACGCGAGCCTCGACTACGAACCCGCCGGCGACGAGACGGCGAACCTCGTCAAGGTCGACGTCCTGCTGAACGGGCAGCCCGTCGATGCGTTCTCCGCGATCGTCCCCCGGGCCCGCGCCGACGAGTACGGGCGCCGGATGACGGACAAGCTGCGCCGGATCATCCCGCGTCAGCTGTTCGACGTGCCGATCCAGGCCGCGATCGGGGGACGGATCGTCGCCCGGGAGACCGTGAAGGCCAAGCGCAAGGACGTGCTCGCCAAGTGCTACGGCGGCGACATCACACGCAAGCGCAAACTGCTCGAGAAGCAGAAGGAGGGGAAGAAGCGCATGAAGTCGATCGGACGTGTCGAGATCCCCCAGGAGGCCTTCGTCTCGGCGCTCCGCCTCGACGAGTAGGCGCCGGGCGCCGGCCATTCCTCCTCGATGTCCGCTCGCATCAGCACTCGGTAGAATCGAGTGCTGATGAGGGGTGTGCCGCCGGCGGCACGCCCTGGTCGGCAGCGTGAGGCGGCGAGACACGTGGAATCGAGGAACCCAGCGCTCGACGCGAGGAAGTCCACGATCCTGCGCAAGGTGGTCTCCGAGCACATCCAGACGGGTCAGCCCATCGGCTCCGCGCACGTCGTGCGTGACGCCGAGATCGACGTCTCCGCCGCCACGGTTCGTTCGGACATGGCGGCGCTCGAGCGGGAGGGCTACCTCACCCATCCCCACACGAGCGCCGGCCGCATCCCGACCGACAAGGGGTACCGCTTTTTCGTCGACCACCTCGAGGACGCGGCGTCGCTCGACCCGGCGAGCGAAGAGCAGGTCGAAGCGTTCTTCCGCCGCGCCCACGGCGAGCTCGAACGGATGCTGCGCGACACGTCGCGCCTGCTCTCCCAGCTCACCGACTACGCCTCGGTCGTCGTCGGACCGACGCACGAAGCGTCGAGCATCCGCTCGTCGCTGCTCACCAGGCTCGGGCCGCGCACCGCGCTCCTCGTCGTCGTGCTCTCCAATGGCGTCGTCGAGAAGCGGACCCTCGAGATCGACGAGACGGTCGCCGACGCGACGGTCGAGCGGGCGAGCGCGCGGCTGCGCGAACAGCTCCCGGGCCAGACGCTCGGGCGGCTCGCGCCCGCGGGGACGTCGGGGGCCCCGGCCGTCGACCGCCTCGTGCGCTCCTGCTACGCCGTGCTCCCCACCATCTCACCTGCCGACGACAGCAGCGAGGACGTCTACGTCGGTGGTGCCTCGCACATGGCCGACCAGTTCGAAGCCGTCGACACCGTCCGCGAGGTGCTCGCCATCCTCGAGCAGTCCTTCGTCGTCGTCTCGCTGATCAGCGACCTGCTGGCCCAGGGCCGGTCGGTCGCGATCGGCACCGAGAGCGGCCTCGCCAGCCTTGCCGAGTGCGCGCTCGTCGTCGCGCCCTACGAGGTCGACAACGAGCTCGTCGGCACGATCGGGGTCCTCGGGCCGACACGGATGAACTACCCCCAGGCGCTCGCAACCGTCGCCGTCGTCAGCCAGCGCCTCAGCCATGAGCTCTCGAGCAGCTAGGCCGGTCGGCATGGTGCCCCGCTAGTGGCCCGGGATTTCTACGAACTGCTCGGCGTGCCCCGCAGCGCGACCGAGGAGGAGATCAAGCGCGCCTACCGCCGACTGGCCCGCGAGCTCCACCCGGACACGAGCGGTGACGCCGAATCGGAGGCGCGCTTCAAGGAGGTCTCCGTCGCCTACGAGACGCTGCGCGACCCGGAACGTCGGCGCCGCTACGACATGTTCGGGCCCGAGGGGGAACGGCTCGGCCCACAGGGCCCGGGCGACATCTTCACCGCGGGTTTCGGCGACCTCTTCAACGCCTTCTTCGCCGGCAGCGGGTTCGGGGGGACAACCGTGAACACGACCCGGCGCGGCGAAGACGTCGAGGTGAACCTCGACCTCCCCTTCGTGGACGCCGTGTTCGGCGCGGAGCGGCCGATCACGTTCCGCGGGGTCGTCGCCTGCACCACCTGCTCGGGGACCGGCGCCCGGCCCGGGACGAGCCCCGTCACGTGCTCCCAGTGCGGAGGGTCCGGCCAGCAACGCCGCGTCCGCCAGTCGATCCTCGGCCAGGTCGTGAGCGCGACGCCGTGCAACCGTTGCCGCGGTCTCGGCGAGGTCATCGAGTCGCGCTGCACCGACTGCCGGGGCGACGGCCGCCGGGTCGACGAGCGGACGATCACCGTCGACGTGCCGAGCGGCGTCGACAACGGCACGACGTTGCGCATCACGGGTGCCGGCGCGCCGGCGTTGCGCGGCGGCGTCCCCGGGGACCTCTACGTCCATCTCCGGGTCGCCGCCCACCCGAGGTTCGAACGGACCGGGACGGACCTCGTCACGACGGTGCACGTGTCGATGGCCCAGGCGGCGCTCGGCGCGGAGATCGACGTCGAGACGCTCGACGGCACGGAGACGATCACGGTCCCGCCGGGCACGCAGACGGGCAAGGTCGTCCGCCTGCGCGGGCGCGGCGTCCCCGAGGTGCGGGGTCGCAACCGCGGCGACCTCCACGTCCAGATCTTCGTCGACACACCGGGCGGTCTGACGAAGGACCAGGAGCGCCTGCTGCGGGAGTTCGCCGCGCAGCGCGGCGAGGAGCTCGCCTCCGAGGAGCCCGGCATCATCTCCCGCATCCGGTCGAGCTTCGGCTGAGCGGCCGACACCGGGGTCCCGCAGCCATCTCGCCGACCGACCCCGACGCCGTCCGACGGGCACGAGCGGTCGTTTTCGTCACCGACCTGGCGGCGCCCGAGCTCGAGCCGGCGGACGCCCACCATCTCGCCCAGGTCCTCCGCCTCGGCGACGGCGACCCCGTCGTCGCCGCCGACGGGACCGGGGCGTTCTGTCCGTGCCGGATCGCGATCGCCAAGTCCCCCCCGGCGGGCGCCGCCCGCGCCCGGCGCCCGGCGCCCGTCCGGCTGCGACGCGACGGACCGGTCGCCGGCACCCCACCGCCGGATCCACCGCTCGGCGTCGGGTTCGCCCTGCACAAGGGGGAGCGGCCGGAATGGGCCGTCCAGAAGCTCACCGAGCTCGGCATCGACCGCATCATCACCTTCACGACGGAGCGCACCGTCGTGCGCCTCGACGCGGCGGCGGCACGCCGACGCGGCGATCGCCTGCGCCGCGTGGCCCGGGAGGCTGCCGCGCAGTGCCGGCGCCTGACATTGCCCCTCGTCGACGACCCCGTGGGGTACGCGGAGGTGCTCGCCCGTTTCGGAATCGGGCTCGCCGTCGCCGAACCGGGGGCGCCGCCGATCACCGCGGCGACGACGTGCGTGCTCGTCGGCCCGGAAGGCGGGTTCACGGACGGCGAGCTCGCCCGCGCCCCCGCCCTCGTCGGCCTGACGGACACCGTGCTGCGGGCCGAGACCGCCGCCGTGACGGCGGGCGCGCTCCTAGTGGCGATCCGGTCGGGGCGGCTGCGCCCGGCTGGCGATTGATCACCAGCGGGCCGCCACGCGCCACGCTGCGTGGTGGAGTACCGTAAGAACTCACCCCCGCCGGGCGCGGGGTTGCGGCGCGCACGACAACAAAAACCCTGGGACCAGGATGAGCGATATTCGAGGTCACGCCAAAGAGGAGGAGTACAGCTACGCCGAGACGGTCGGCGTCCGGCTGCGCGCCGTGCGACGTCAGAAGCACATGTCGCTCCAGGCGGTCGAGGCCGCGTCGAAAGAGGAGTTCAAGGCCTCCGTCCTCGGCGCCTACGAGCGCGGCGAGCGGGCGATCTCGGTCCCGCGCCTGCGGCGCCTCGCCCAAATCTACGACGTCCCGCTCGACCAGCTCCTCCCCGGCAGTCGCGATGGGGCGTCGGCATTCGATTCCGAGTCGCTGACCCGGGCGCCGTACGAGACGAAGATCCGCATCGACCTCGCGCGACTGAAGGTGACCCAGAGCCCGGAGGCGGAGGCGCTCCAGCGTTTCCTCACCAAGGTGCAGCTCGACCGCCAGGACTTCAACGGGCAGGTGCTCACGATCCGTTCCGACGACCTGCGCGTCATCGGCGCCACGTTCGGCCTCGGCGTCGTCGAGATAGTCGAGCGGCTGCAGCAGCTCGGCCTCATCTACGCCGCCTAGTGTCCCCCGGCGCCCGCGCGGGCGTGGCCGGTGAGTTCGGCGTCTACGTCCACATCCCGTTCTGCGCGCGGCGTTGCGACTACTGCGCCTTCGTCTCTTTTGCCGACAAGTTCGACCTCGCCGATTCCTACGTCGACGCCTGCGTCACCGACATCGGCCGCGCCCGGGCGGCCGGCCTGCTCAGGCCGGCGACGACCGTCTACCTGGGCGGCGGCACACCGTCACTTCTGCACCCCGGTCTCGTCACCCGGCTGCTCGAGGCGATCGACCCGGTGCCGGGCGCCGAGGTCACGATCGAGGCGAACCCCGAAAGCACGACGCGCCCCTTCCTCGTCGCCGCCTGCCGCGCCGGGGCGACCCGGGTCTCGTTGGGCGTGCAGTCGCTCGTGCCGCGCGTCCTCGTCGCCCTCGGCCGGGCCCACCGCCCCGGGTCCGTCACTCGGGCCGTCGGCCGGATCGCCGACGCCGGGTTCGCGACCTACAGCGTCGACGTCGTCTACGGATCGGTTGGCGAGACCGACGACGACCTCGCGGCGACGCTCGACGGCCTTTTGTCCCTTGAGCCCGCGCCGCCGCACGTTTCGGCCTACGCCCTCACCGTCGAGCCCGGGACGCCGCTCGGCCGGGATCCGCGCCGCCACCCCGACGACGACGTCGAGGCGGGGCGCTACGCCCTCGTCGACGAGCGACTCAGTGCGGCCGGGCTTTTCTGGTACGAGATCTCGAACTGGTCCGCGCCGGGCCACGAGTGCCGGCACAACCTCGCCTGCTGGCGGGAGGGCGACTACCTCGGCTTCGGTTGCGCGGCGCACAGCCATCTCGCCGGGCGGCGCTTCGCCAACGTCGCCTCCCCGGAGCGCTACATCGCGCGGGTCCGCGCCGGCCGCTCGGCCGTCGCGCGCTCCGAACGGCTCACGACCGCCGAACGGGAGCTCGAAGCGCTCCAGCTCGCCCTGCGCACCCGCGACGGCGTCCCGGGACTGGCGCTCCCCGACACGGCCGAGCTCGCCGACCTCGTCGACCGGCGGGACGGCCGCGCCATCCTCACGCTGCGGGGCCGGCTGCTCGCCAACGAGGTCACGATCCGGCTGCGCGCCCCGTCACGGACGGACGCCGGGACGGCCTCGCTGCACGCGCTGCTGGCGGATGACATGAGAGGCTACGAGCTGCACGAACGGCTGGTACGATCTGGCCCATGACCGAGAGGGCCGTCTGGATGAGCACGAAACAGGCGTCGACGTACCTCGGGGTCAATCTGCGCACGCTCTACCGGTTCATCGACGAAGGCGGACTGCCCGCCTTCAAGTTCGGGCGGGTCATCCGCCTCCGCCAGCAGGACGTCGAGGCGTTCGTCGAATCGGCACGGATCACGCCCGGCAGCCTCGAGCACCTCTACCCCGAGCCGACACGCCAGGCCGGCCACTGAGCAAGGAACCCACCCGGGCTGCTTCGGGTACCGGCGGTTCTCCTGGCCGCCCCGGTGACGACGGTGTGGCAGGCGTCGGCGCAGGTGCCGCGGGCCCACTGGTACCCTCGGGGCGGTAGACGTGTCCGCGACCCAGATCAAGATCCAAGTCCCCGGCAACGAACTCATGGTCGGGCTGCTCGGTGAACGGGACGAGCTCCTCCTCCTCGTCGAGCGGGAGTTCGACGACACCTCGATCCACGTGCGGGGCAACGAGATCACGATCGAGGGCCCCGACGCGACGCGGGTCGGGAAGATCTTCAACGAGCTCGTCGCCCACCTCGAGCGCGGCCAGTCGGTCGACGCCGCGCACGTCGGGCGGACGATCGAGATGGTGAAGTCCGACCTCGTCCCCTCCGAGGTTCTCGCCACCGAGGTGCTGCGGCCCGCCGCGGGCCGGCCCGTGCGTCCGATGACCCCCGGGCAACGCCGCTACGTCGACGCCATCGCCGAGAACACGATCACGTTCGGGATCGGGCCGGCGGGGACCGGCAAGTCCTACCTCGCGGTCGCCGCCGCCGTCGCCGCGCTCCAGGCGAAGCAGGTCCACCGGATCATCCTCGCCCGCCCTGCCGTCGAGGCCGGCGAGCGGCTCGGCTTCCTGCCGGGCGACCTCATGGCCAAGGTCGACCCGTACCTGCGTCCCCTCTACGACGCCCTCTACGACATGCTCGAGCCCGAGGGCACCCAGCGGCTCATCGAGCGCGGCACGATCGAGGTCGCGCCGCTCGCTTTCATGCGGGGCCGCACCCTCAACGCGAGCTTCGTCATCCTCGACGAGGCCCAGAACACGACGCCGGAGCAGATGAAGATGTTCCTCACCCGGATCGGCTTCGGGACGAAGGCCGTCGTCACGGGGGACATCACCCAGATCGACGTCGCCGGGGGCCGATCCGGGCTCGTCGGGATCGAGGAGATCCTCGGGCCGATCGACGGGGTCGCCTTCGTCCGGCTCGGCGAGTCCGACGTCGTACGCAACCGCATCGTGCGGGCGATCGTCTCCGCCTACGAACGGCACGACGACCCCGAACCGGCGCACTGAGGCCGCGATGGACGTCGAGGTCTTCGTCGCCAACGAGCAGACCGAACGCGAGGTCGACGCCGCGCGTTGGGCCGCGCTCGCCAGGGCGGTGCTCGGCGCCGAGGGCGTGCGCGGCGACGCCGAGCTCTCGATGCTCTTCGTCGACGAGGAGACGATCGCCGCCCTGAACGAGCGGTTCCTCCGGATCGCCGGGCCGACCGACGTGCTCGCCTTCCCGATCGACGACGACGAGGTCGCGCTGGGCCGCTCGCCCGACAACGGCGGCACCGGGCCCGGCTGGGAGAACCTCGACGACGGATCCGCCCCGATCTTGATCGGCGACGTCGTGATCTGCCCCGAGGTCGCCTGGCGCAACGCCCCGGATCACGCCGGCACCTTCGACGCCGAGATCGCGCTCCTCATCGTCCACGGGATCCTCCACCTGCTCGGCATGGACCACGAGCGGCCGGCCGAGGCCGAGGCGATGGAGGCCCGCGAACGCGAGCTCCTCGACCAGCTCTTCCGCCCCCAGGACGCCTGATGCTGGCGGCGTCGTTCGGCGCGACCGACGGCGGCCTTATCGCCGCCGTCCTCGTCCTCATCGCCCTCTCGGCCGTGCTCGCCCTCGCCGAGACGAGCCTCGTCCGCACGAGCCAGGCCCGGGCCCGCTCGCTCGAGGAGCAGAGACGCCACGGTGCCCGCTCGCTCCGGCGGCTCGTCGAGCACCCCGAGCACTTCCTCGCGCCGCTGCTGCTGCTCGTGCTCGCCTGTCAGCTCGTCGCGGCGAGCCTCGTCGGCGACGAGGCGTCGCGCCTTTTCGGCGGGATCGGGCTCACCGTGGCGATCGTCTTCGAGGTCGCCATCGTCTTCGTCGTCGCCGAGGCGATCCCGAAGCAGTGGGCGGTCCTCCACGCCGACCGCGCCGCCCTGTTCGCCGCGCCCTTCGTCACGACGATCGTCAACTTCCCCCCGTTCCGCGCCATGGCGTCGGTCCTCATCAGGTTCGCCCATCTCGTGACGCCCGGCCATGGCTCCGACGTCGACCCCGAGGTCACCGAGTACGAGCTCCTCGCCCTCGCCGACGTCGCCGTCGACAAGGACGTCATCGAGAGCGAGGAACGCGAGCTCATCTCATCGATCATCGACTTCGGAGACACGATCGTGCGCGAGGTGATGGTCCCGCGACCCGATGTCGTGGCGGTCGAGGCGGGCCAGAGCGCCGGCGCCGTCTTGGAGCGGGCGATGACCTCGGGACTCAGCCGGATCCCGGTGTTTCAGCGGTCGCTCGACGACGTCGTCGGCGTCGCCTACACCCGCGACGCCGTGCGCGCCGCGCGCGAGGGCCGGGAGGAGCGGCCGATCCGCGAGCTGTGCCGGCCGGCGCACTTCGTGCCGGAGACGAAGCGCGTCGCGCCGCTTCTGCGTGAGATGCAGTCCGACCAGTTCCACCTCGCCGTCGTCGTCGACGAGTACGGGGGAATGGCCGGCATCGTCACGCTCGAGGACCTCCTCGAGGAACTCGTCGGCGAGATCGCCGACGAGTTCGACGCGGACGACCCCCTCATCGAGCCGCTCGGCGGCGGCGCCTTCGTCGTCTCGGGCCGCATGGCGCTCGACGAGGTGAACGAGATCCTCGACGCCGACCTGCCGGCCGGGGACTGGGACACGGTCGCCGGTCTCTTCCTCCACCTGCACGGCCGGGTGCCCACCGAGGGCGAGTCCGTCCTCGCCGAGGGCTACACGCTCGTCGCCGAGCGGGTGCAGCGGCGCCGAATCGGCAAGGTGCGCATCGTCCCGAACGAGCTGGTCGCGGCACACGAAGGGTCCGGACCCGGCCCGGACGGGCGATGACCTCGGATCGGGCGCCACAGGCGGGCGACCGGGCGACGGGCACCGGCGGGGCGGAGTTCCGTGCGGGATTCGTCACCTTCGTCGGGCGGCCGAACGTCGGCAAGTCGACGCTCGTCAACCGGATCCTCGGCGCGAAGGTGTCGATAACTGCCGCGTCGCCGAACACGACGCGGCGCCGCGTCCACGGTGTGCTGAACGGACCGGGGTACCAGGCGGTCTTCGTCGACACTCCCGGGATCCACAAGCCGCGCTCGGCGCTCGGGGCGCGGCTCAACGCCGCGGCCGTCGAGGCGCTCGACGGCGTCGACGTCTGCGTCCTCGTCGTCGACGCGACGGCGCCGATCGGGACCGGCGACCGCTTCATCGCGGCGCGCTGCCCGGCTGACTCGACCGTCGTCGTGAACAAGATCGACGCCGCGACGCGACCGGCGACGCTGCGCCAGCTCGCCCGGGCCGCGAGCCTGCTCGGACTCGACGGCGCCGCGTACTTCCCCGTCTCCGCGAAGACGGGAGGTGGCATAGCGGACCTCACTGCCCACCTCGTCGGAAGGCTTCCCCCCGGCCCCCGCTACTTTGCCGAGGGGGTGGTAAGCGACGTCCCTGAGGCCTTCTTCGTCGCCGAGCTCGTGCGCGAACAGCTCCTCCGCTTCGTCCGCGACGAGCTCCCGCACGCGATCGCCTGCCGGGTCGTCGAGTGGGAGTGGCCCTACATCCGCTGCGAGATCCTCGTCGAGCGCCCGAGCCAGCGCGGGATCGTCATCGGCGCGGGCGGCGAGGTGCTGAAGGCGGTCGGCACGGCGGTGCGCCGGCAGCTCGCGCCCGGTGCGTACCTCGACCTCCAAGTGGCCGTCGAACACGACTGGCAACGCCACGACGAGCTGATCACGCGCCTCGGCTACTGATTGGGCGTCGCGGCGAGCGCGGCGAGGAACGCCTCGGCGACGCGGCGCTCCTTCGTGCGCTTCATCGGCGGCAGGGCCCGGATGAGCTGCCAGCGGTAGCTGGCGGTCGCGAGCCGCGAGTCGAGCACCGCGACGACGCCGCGGTCCGAGGCGGTCCGGATCAGCCGGCCGACCCCCTGGGCGAGCAGCGTCGCCGCCCGCGGGAGGTCGATCGTCGCGAAGGCATCGCGGCCGGCGCGCTCGCGACGGGCGGCGATCAGCGGGTCATCGGGCCGGGGGAACGGGATCCGGTCGATGACGACGAGCGAGAGCGTCGAACCCGGGACGTCGACCCCCTGCCAGAAGCCCATCGTCGCGAACAGGCACGCCGCGGGTTCTGTGGCGAACCGGGCGAGCAGCGTTGCCTTGCCGAGATCACCCTGGACGAGGAGCGGGTAAGCGAGGCGCTCCCGGAGCGCGTCGGCCGCCCGCGTCATCGCGCCGAGGCTCGTGAACAGCGCGAGCGTCCGGCCCTGGGCGGCCTCGATGAGGCGGGCGAGCTCCTCGTGGATCGCCTGCTCGGCGTCATCGCGGCGCCGGTCCGGCAGGTGCGCCGCACAGTACAAAAGGGCGTGCTCGTCGAAGGCGAACGGGCTGCCGACGTCGAGGACGTCGAGCTCGTCCGGCGGGGCGCCGAGGTGCACCGCCAGGCCCGGCGCGATGGTCGCGCTCGTCAGGACTACCGTCTGGCGGGCGAACAGCCGCTCGGCGAGGACCGGCGCGACCTCGATCGGCGCGACCCGGAGCGCCGGACGCGTCCCCTGGTCGACCCAGGCGACGTCGTCGTCGTCGGACGAGGCGAGCCGGTCGATGTCGGCGCGCAACCGACCGGCGGCGAGCATCGCCCGCATCGCGGGCTGGGCCGACTCGGCGACGTCACGGCCGTCTCCCGGCCCGAGGGCAGCACTGAGCCTCGACTCCACTCGCGCGAGCCGGGCGCGGCAGAGCGCGAGGACGTCGCCGAGGTCCCCGGCCGGCGGACCGGTCAGTCGTTCCTCGGGGCAGGCGAGCAAGGTCTCCTCGAGGCGCTCCGCCAACCCGGCGAGGTCGTCGACCTCCGCGGTCGCGGCGCGCCCTCCGCCGAGAGCGACCCGCGCCGCCCCGGCGACGGAGCGCAGCCGCCCCGCCCCGATCGACACTCCGAGGCTCTCGGTCACGATGTCCTCGAGCGCGTGGGCCTCATCGACGATGAGCACCCCGTGCTCGGGCAGAACGGCGCCGTCCGAGGCGAGGTCGGCGCCGAGCAGATGCTGGTTCACGACGACGATGTCCGCCGCCATCGCCTCCGCCCGGGCCCGCTCGGCGAAGCACTCGGCCCCGGACGGGCAGCGGAACGCGCCGGGGCACTCGTCCGCCGTGACGCTGAACGTGGCCCACAGTCGCTGGTCCGGCTCGGTGTCGAGCTCGGCCCGGTCGCCCGTCGCCGTCGTCTCGGCCCACTCGAAGATCCGGCGGGCCTCCCGGGCGCGACTTTTGGTGGCGCGGTCGTCGCCTTCGAGCGACCCCTGGACGCCGGCGAGGCGGGACTCGGCAAGGCGCTGGACGCAGAGGTAGTTCGAGCGGCCCTTCAGCACGGTCGAAGAGAAGCGGCGCAGGCCGGCGCGCACGAGCGGGATGTCCTTGGCCGCGAGCTGGTCCTGGAGGGCCTTCGTCGCCGTCGCCACGACGACGTGCTCGCCGGAGAGCACTGCGGGGACGAGGTAGGCGAGCGACTTGCCGGTCCCGGTCCCCGCGGCGACCGAGAGGTGCCGCCCCGAGGCGATCGCCGCCGCGACGGCGCCGGCCATCGTGAGCTGACCCTGGCGTGCCTCCCCACCGCCGGGGAGCCGGGCGGTGACGCGGGCGAGGGCGTCGGCGGCTGCCGGGCCCGCCACGTCCCGGGCGCGGCGGGTGGTGTGGCGTTCGTCGGCGGTGTCGGGCCCCCGGCCGGTCACGCCATCGCCGCGGCGAGTTCGGCCGCCGCCTCTGCCGCCGCCTCGTCGGGGTCGTCGATCACGTACTCGACCGCGCCGCCGGGGGGAGCAAGGAAGACGAGGACGATCCGGTCGACCGGGAGCGCGAGGGCCGAACGGAGAGCGAGCGCGTAGGCCCCGGCCTGCGGCCGGTAGCGGCGGGCGGCGGCCGGGACCACATCGGGACTGGCGAGCTTGTCGGTCTTGTAGTCGACGACAACAAGGTGGTCGCCCTCGACGTAGCACAGGTCGACGATGCCCTCGAGGACACCCCCGTCGACCGGGACCGTGACGGGGAGCTCCCGCCAGCACCTCGGCGCCGCGGCGGCGGCGACGACGGCCGGCGCGGCGAGGGCGGAGAGCACGAGGTCGCGCACCTCGTCGGACCGCTCGGCGCAACCCTCCTCGAACGCCGCGTCGGCGACGAGTTCGTCGAGGGCGCCGCCGCCTCCGAGATCGACCCGTTGCAACGCGCCGTGCACCGCCCGGCCGAGCGAGGTCGCGGCGCGACGCGAGCCCCAACGGGTGCGGTCCGCCGGCTCGTCGTCGCTTTCCGGCCCACGCGCCGGTCCGGCCCAGCCGGTTCGGCCCCCCGCTTCGGCGAGCTCGGTCGCGGCGATGCTCGTCCGCCTCGCACACCGTCGTTTCATCTCGTCCCGCGCCGCGTGCCACGCGGCGAGGGACGACTCCGTCGCGGCCGGACCCCGGAGGGCGGGCGGCCGCTCCGGTCGGCTACGACGGTGCTCACCGGAAATCGCGGAGAGGACACCGGCCCCGTCCTCGTAGAGCCCGGCGAGGTCCTCGAGTCGCGCGGCGACGAGCTCGGCGAGAGAGGGCCTTCCCCTCCCCGTGGGGGCCGAACGGTGGAGCGAGACGACGAGGTGGTCCCGCGCCCGCGTCATCGCCACGTAACCGAGACGCAGGTCCTCGGCGCGGTCGAGCGCGAGTTCGGCCTCGGCGCACCTCGCGTAGCCGGATGTCTCGATGTCGCCTCGCAGGTGCACCTCGGCATGGTCGGCGTAGTCGAACAACACGGTCGGACGCGCCGTCGGGCCCTGCTGGCCACCCCCGAGCTCGGCGAGGACGACGACGGGGAACTCGAGTCCCTTGGCGGCGTGGATCGTGAGGATCCGCACGGCGTCGTCGGCCTCGCTCGTTCTCGTCTCGTGGGCGCGGACCCGGCCGGCGGCCTGGCGATCCATCCACTCAAGCATCTCGGCGATCGACGCGCCCCCCGACTCGACGAAAGCCCGCGCCTCGTCGACGACGAAGCGGACCCGGCGGACGGCCTCGGGCCCGTGGCGCCCGAGCGCGGCGAGCTCGAAGACATGGAAGGCGCCGGCGATCTCCTCGAGCGTGGCGACGACACCGAGCCGGTGGCGCCGCGCCGCGATCTCCTCGAGGCGTCCGAGGGCCCCGGCGACGGGATCGTCGGCGGGGTCGCCCCGGCGCCCTTCGAGACTCCAGCTCCCGCCCTGGCGGCGGTGGTGGAGGAGGTCGTCGTCGCCGCAGGCGAGCATCGGCGTCCGAAGCGCGGCGATGATCGCCGCCTCGTCGCCCGGGGAGTCGACCGCCCGCACACAGGCGAGGAAGTCGCGCACCTCGGGCGCCGAGTAGACGAGCGAGGTCGAGTCGACCCGGTAGGGGATGTCCGCGGAGTCGAGCGCCGCTTCGAGCTCGCCGAGCCCGGTGCGCCGGGTGACGAGGATCGCGACGTCCCCGTACTGGACCGGACGCTTCCCGGACGGTGTCTCGACGGGCCATTCGTCGCGCACCGCGAGGGTGACGACGGCGGCGATGTCCGCGGATTCACGCATCCGCCGGTCGTGGGCGGAGAGCTTCGCTTCCGCCTCGGCTCCGAGGACGACGACCGGCACCCGGGAGTCGGGGCGCCGGTACGCCTCGAGGGGCGTGTACCCCGCGACGACCGCGTCGGCCGGGTCACGATCGGCGTCCGGCGCGAAGAGCGGGGCGAATACGCCGTTCACCCAGTCGATGACGCCAGGGACAGACCGGAAGTTCGTGGTCAGCCGGACGGGGCCCGACGGAACGAGCTCGCGCATCGCGGTCGCGTACAGCTCGGGCTGCGCGCCCCGGAAACGGTAGATCGACTGGCGGGGGTCGCCGACGAAAAAGAGCTTGCCCGGGACGGCCCCGCCCGTCGCGCCCCGCCCGAGGAGACGGACGATCTCGAGCTGGATCGGGTCCGTGTCCTGGAACTCGTCAACGAGAATGTGGCTGAAGCGCGCGCTGACCGCGGCACGTACCCCGGCATCGTTCGCGAGCAGGTCGCGGGCGAACACGAGAAGGTCGTGGAAGTACAGCTCGCCGGTCCGCCGACGTTGCTCGGCGGCAGCCACGGCACCTGCCCCCAACCGCCGCACGAGCGCGTCGAGCACAAGTTCGCGCAACCGGGTCGCCTGCACCGAGCGCATTTCGTCGACGGCGACCAGCTCCGCTCGTACGTCGGCGACGTCGACGCCGTTCCAGTCGCCCTTCCGGCCCTTGTTGCCGGGTTTCCACGGTCCGAGCGAACAGAGCCACTCGAGGCGATCGCGCCAGTCCGAGAGCCGAGATTCGTGGTCGAGGTCGGCTTCGATCCGACAGAGCAGGGCGACGAGTGTGTCGGCGTCGCTGCGACACAACTCGCGTCGCGCGCTAAGGGCGCGCATTGCGTCGATGAGGGCCCGCGAGGACCCGTCGACCTCGGCGGCCAGACGCTCGACCGTGAGTCCGGCCTCCGGACCCGGCGCCCGGTGGCGGTCCCAGGCGGCGTCGACCTCGGTCGCGAGTTGCCGGAGGTGACCGAGCGTGACGCCGATCGCCAACGAAGCGGTGACGAGCGCCTCGCTCGCGACGTCGTCGAGCAACGCGTCGAGGAAGGCGCCGAAGCGCCGCTCGAAGTCGGTGGCAGCCCGGATCTCGTCGAGGACCCGGATGCGGAGTGGCAACCCGGCCGAGAGGGGATGCTCGAAAAGGATCCGCTGCGCGAAACCGTGGATCGTCGTCATCGAGGCGTTGTCGAGCTCGTGGAGGGCGGACCTCGCCCAACCGCTTCCAGGGAGAGTCGACTTCTTCACGAGCTCGTCGTGGATCCGCTCCCGGAGGTCCGCCGCGGCGGCCTCGGTGAACGTGATCGCGGCGAGCTCGCCGAGACGCGCGCTCCCGCACGCCACGAGCGCGAGCACCCTTTTCACGAGCTCGCTCGTCTTGCCGGTGCCGGCACCCGCCTCGACGAAGAGCGTCGCGTCGAGCTCCTCCTCGATGGCGCGGCGCGCGGCCGAGTCGACGGTCGCCTGTGGCTCACTCATCGGCCGTCTCCGGTTCGACGAGCCCCACGTATCCGGCGAGCACCGGCGCGGCACGTGCCACTTGCCAGAGCACGTCCCGTTCGGCCGGACAGACGGTGTTGAAGTCACACCAACTGCAGTGCTCGAAGCTGTCCTGGCGACGCGCGCCGGGCCGGTACGGGAAACACCCCGATTCGACCGTTCCGGCGAGCACGGCGAGGACCTCCCCGGTGCGGGCCGTCGTGCCCTCGTCGAGCTCAACCGCGACCTCATCGCCCGGTTCGTCGATGAACCGGTAACTCGCCCGCACGGGTTCGACACCGTCCCCGTTGAACGCGGCGCGCGCCGCGAGCGCGTAGATCGGGAGCTGGAGATGCCGGCCGCCATCGACCGGGTCGGCGGCGATCCCGCCGTAAGAGGACGCCTTCCCCGTCTTGTAGTCGATGACGTCGAGCGCCCCGTCGTCTCGTTGGTCGACGCGGTCGATCTTGCCCCGGAAATTGAGCGATGTGTCCCCCACCGCGATCTCGACCGCGGGTGCCGTCGTGGTGCCGAAGACCCATTCGACGGCGATCGGGTGCGCGCCCCGCTCCCGGCGCGTCTCGGCGTCGCGTGTCCGTTCGGCTTCGAGACGTCCAAGAAGTTCACGACGGGTTCTCGCCCAGAGCACCCGTTTCCCGGTCCGGCCGAGCCGCTCGAAACGGTCGCAGACCTCGGTGCCGATCTTCGCGAGCAACTGCGCACCCGCGACCGGGTCGTCGTCGAGTTCGGCGCCCCGTTCGATGACTTGCCGCATGTACCGCTCGAGCACCTCGTGGGCGATCAGGCCCCGCTCGCGCGGGTCGATCTCGGCCCGCCGCTCGGGCGGGTCGACCACCTCGCAGCGGAGCTCGTGCCCGAGGAAGTAACGGAACGGACAGACCGCGAACTCCTCGAGGGTCGTCGGTGACAGGACGTCGCCGACGAGGGCGTCGACACCCGCCCCGCGGTCCATCCGGCCGGCGAACCGACCGAACGAGCGCGCCCCGCGGGCGGCGACGACGCGGCTGCCCGCCATGAGGTGCGGCGACTCCGCGACGAGGAAAGACGGGGCATCACCGCGCCGTGCCGACCGGGCGAGCAGCGTCGCGCTGACGAGTTCGCTCTCGCCGACCGCCGGGATCCGCCCGCCCGCCACCGACTCCCACGCTCCGGCCGAGCTCGCGGCGCGCCGGGCAGGGACGTCCCGGTCGAGGAAGCGGGAACGGATCCGGGCGCGGCTATCGCGGGCGTCGCGGTCGCGCCTCGCCAGCACGACCCTCGCCGCCCCGCGAGCAACGACGAGGAGCCGGCGGCGGTCCCGTTCGACGGATCCAACCGGAGTCGCGTCGTCCAACCCGATCCGCTCGCGCTCGTCGACGGACAGGACCGCGCTCGTTCGAACCCGGCGGGGCAGATCCCCCTCGACGCAGCCGAGCACGACCGCGAGGTCGAGCTCGACGCCCGCGGCGGATTCGAGGGGGCCGACCATGATCCCCGACGACAGCCGGCCGACGGGCGGAGCGGGCCGGTCGAGCGCCGCGACGAGCGCCCTCGAGAAGCGGGCAAGATCGGGGCTGGTGTCGACGCCGTCGAGCATCTCGAGCTCGACGAGCGCGTCGGCGACGACGGACTCGGACCGACGGCCGTACTCGTCCGCCGCAAGTGGATCGTCGTCGTCCCCGAGGTAGCGACGGAGCGACGTCCGCGCCCACCCGACGAGCTCCCTCCAGCTGCGCAGGGCGAGCGCCTCGCGGCAGGTCCGATCGAGATCGTCGATGAAGTCCCGCAGTGAGATCGTCGCCGCGGCGAGGCGCGTCAAGCGCTCCGAACGAGCTCTCGAGCTCTCGGTCGGCTCCTCGCCGTCGAACAGCTCCTCGCCGTCGAGGGCACGCCGGGACTCCTCGGCGAGGGCGTCGAGATGACGGCGCCACACGGCGGCATCACCTCCCACGATCCCCGCGAGGCGCGAAACCCGTTCCCAGTCGCCGACCGGGGTCGCCGTCCCGTCCCCCGCGAACAACGGCGCCGAACGGAGCCAGGCCATGACGGCGGAACGTTCGAGCCCTCCGGTCGCGAGCCCGAGCAGCCCGGTGAGCAACTTCGCCTCCGCCAGATCGGCGACCCGGTCTGGCGAAGGACCGTTCCAGCTGATCCCGGCCTCTTCGAGCGCCCCCGCGACAAGGCGGCGGTAGGGATCGCGTGACGAGAACAGCAGTGCGACGCGCTCGGGCGCGCCACCTGCGGCGAGATGCTCGATGACGAGGCGGACGGCGGCGCGCGTCTCGGACTCGGCGTCCGGGGCCTCGAGGATCTCCCCGCCGACGGGGACCGGTCCGTCCGGATCGGAGTCCGTCGAGGCAGACGCCGTTTCGCCGACAACCTCGAACCCTGCGCTGTGCAGCTCCTCGGCCAGTCGGCGGATCGGGGCATCGGCTGCACCGTCGGTGACGAGTCCGAGATGGACGCTGACGGCGCCGGCCCCGGCAAGCGCCACGAGGAGGCGGACGTCGGCGGGACGCACCTGTTCCGGCAGATCGACAACGACATGGTCCCAGTCCCGACGGTCACCGATCGTTGCCACGGCGGTGTCAACGAGGTCGACGTCGTCGAACCAACTCCCGGCGAGCCGCTCCCGCATCGACGAACAGAGCGCCCCGAGGTCGCGACCCCGGGGCCCCGCCCCGCCAAGGTTCCGCAACCCGTCCCCGCCGAGCTGGCGGACCTCCTTGTAGATGTCGACGAGCTCCTGGGCGGTTGAGGGGTGTTCGGCCACCGCGGCGAGGAAGCCCGGCCGTTCCCGCAGCGCGGCGCGCGCCGCCGCCTCGAGTGCGACCCGTGTCGCCCGACGACGGCCCCCGAGACGGCACGCCTGGCCCCCGAGTTCCTCCGCGAGGTCGGACGGCACGAAGAAGCGCAGGTTGACGACTCCGCTCGTCCCGTTCTCGCGTCGCCGGGCGGCCAGGCGGTGTCGCGACGAACGAGCCGCCCGCGCCGACGAGGCGACGATGACGACCGGAGCGGTCGGATCGTCACGCTGCAGATCGTCGACGGCGGCAGCAAGCGCCTGGAAAGACGGTGTCCCGTAGCGGACGAAGCGGATGCTCCCCGACACCGCGGCGAGCATACGGCCCGGTTGCGACGCGGCGTGGTTTCCGGCATCACCCCGTCACGCATGCACGGCCCCCGAGCACGGTTCCCGGAGGACCGCCCTGCGCGCGCTCAAAGGTGCAGGCCGCACTCCGTTTTGTCGCTGTCCGGCCAACGACCAGCCCGAGGATCCTCCCCCGGCACGATCGGCCGCGTGGTCGGGGCGCAGCCGATCGACACGTAACCGGCCGCGTTGAGCGGGTGGCGAGGGAGTCCGCGTTCCTCCACGTAGCGGTCGACCTTCTCGTCGGTCCACGCGGCGATCGGATTCACCTTCACGAGGTGTTTCTCCGGTTCCCAGCCGACGACGGGGGCACCGGCCCGTTCGGGAGTGTCGACACGCTTCAGCCCGGTCATCCACGCAGCCTTGCCGGCGAGCGCGCGGGCGAGCGGCACGACCTTGCGCATCTCGCAACAGCGGGCGCTGCCGCACGGGTGCTCGGTGAGCGGGATGCCCGGCTCGACGACGTTGAGGTTCAGGCCGAATCGACGCTCGACGTCCCGCAGGTACGTGATCGTCTCGGGAAAGTGGAAGCCGGTGTCGAGGAAGGCCACCTCGATCGCCGGGTCGGCGCGCACCGCGAGGTCGATGAGCACGCAGTCCTGGAACGACGACGCGACGGCGACACCCCGGCCGAACCGTCCGACGGCCCAACGACAGATGTCGAGCGCATCGGCCCCCTCGAGGTCGTGCGCGACGCGGAGAACCTCGGCCTCGAGCGCGTCGGCCGACTTCGCGTCCCGGGCCGGTGCAGATCCGACCGACGGACCTTCGCGGGCGGCCTCCATGACGTCAACGACCCTCATCCGGGCGACCCACCGGCCCGGCCCCACCGGCGGCTTCTCGGGATGGGGACCCGGCACGCCGAACCAATGCACGGCCCACGCGACGGTGGAGCGACTCCCGCCGGGACTAGCTTCGCCGTAGTGCCGAGTGCCCCGTTCCCCGAAGGTGTCGACCCAAACCAGGTCCCGCGCCACATCGCCGTCGTCATGGACGGCAACGGGCGGTGGGCGACCCAGCGCGGGCTGGCGCGCACCGACGGACACGCCGCGAGCGAGGAGGCTCTCGTCGACACCGTCGACGGCGCCCTCCAACTCGGTGTCAAGTGGTTCACGGCCTACGCGTTCTCGACGGAGAACTGGCGCCGTCCCTCCGACGAAGTGCATTTCCTCATGAACTTCAACAAGGGGATCCTCCAGCGCAACCGTGACGACCTGAACGCCAAGGGCGTCCGGGTCCGGTTCGCGGGCCGGCGCGACTGGCGCGTGCCTCGCCGCCTGCTCCGTGACATGGACGATGCCGAGGAACTCACCGCGAAGAACAAGCGGATGACCTTCACGATCTGCTTCAACTACGGGGGTCGCGCCGAGATCATCGACGCCGTCCGGTCGCTCGTCGTGGAGAACGTCCCAGCGAACCAGATCAACGAGCGCCATTTCCGCGACCACCTGTATTTCCCGGACATGCCGGACCCGGACCTCATCGTGCGCACCTCGAGCGAGTTCCGGATCTCCAATTTCCTGCTCTGGGAGCTCGCCTACTCCGAGCTCGTCTTCACCGACGTCCTCTGGCCGGACTTCCGGCGCGAGGACCTCTTCGACGCGGTGCGCGAGTTCCAGCGCCGCGAGCGTCGTTACGGGGGCGTCGACCGTTGAAACCGCCCGGCGGCCCGACCCCCGGGTCCTAGCTCCCGTGGCGACGTACCGCGACACCGGGGTCGTCCTCCGGACGATCCGGCTCGGCGAGGCGGACCGGATCGTGACGATCGTCACGCCCGAGCACGGCAAGGTGCGCGCCGTCGCCAAGGGCGTTCGCAAGGTGAAGAGCCACATCGGGGCGCGTCTCGAACCGCTCACGCACGTCGACATGATGTGCTGGAGGGGCCGAGATCTCGACATCGTGACCCAGGTCGAGGTGATCGACGTCTTCCGGGGGATCCGCTCCGATCTCGCCCGCCTCGGCCCGGCGATGACGATGCTCGAAATTGTCGACCAGGTCACCGTCGACCACCAGGGCTCGCCCGCGCTCTACAAGCTCCTCGTCGGTGCGCTGCGCAGCCTTGAGACCACCGCGTCGCCGGTGACCCTCGCGGCATTCTGCCTGAGGCTCCTCTCGGTCGAGGGCGTCGGACCGGTCACCGACTCCTGCGCCCACTGCGGCCGATCCGGCCCACTCGTCGCCTTCGACGCCGGGGAAGGGACGCCGGGGAAGGCGGTTTCCTCTGCCAGGACTGCCGGCGCGGACAGGCGGCCTCCCCCGCGGTCGTCGAGCTCGCCCAGCGCATCTGCTCGGGCGCCCTCGCCCGGGCGCTCACCGAACCCGACGGCCCGACAGTCGACGCGCTGGAGCGCCTCGCGACCTCCGCCATCGAGCACCACCTCGATCGGCGGCTGCGAACGACGCGCTATCACGTCGCCGAGGAGACCGCACCGGCCTGATCGCCACGGGCGGTGGTGCGGGCGGCGCCACGGCAGGATTCTGCGACGGCGACACGGGGTAACCTCGTCATATGTCGGAGGAAAACCCCAAAGAGGACCGCGCGCCCACCGAGGACACGGGGCTGTTCGACACGATCGTCAACCTCGCGAAAAGACGGGGCTTCATCTTCCCCTCCGCCGAGATCTACGGCGGCATCCGCTCGACCTACGACTACGGGCCGCTCGGCGCGCTGATGCTCCGGAACGTCCGGGATGCCTGGTGGCGCGCGGTCGTGCGCGAACGCGACGACGTCGTGCCGATCGAAGCCGCGATCATCACGAACCCGAAGGTCTGGGAGGCGTCGGGCCACCTCGAGACGTTCGTCGACCCGCTCGTCGACTGCCGGTCGTGCCACGAGCGCTGGCGCGCCGACCAGATCGACGGCGCTTGCCCGAACTGTGGCTCCGCCGATCTCACCGAGGCCCGGCCGTTCAATCTCATGTTCAAGACCTTCGTCGGCGCCGTCGAGGACGAGTCCGCCGTCGCCTACCTGCGGCCAGAGACGGCCCAGGGGATGTTCGTCAACTTCTTGAACGTGATGACGACGATGCGCCGCAAGCCCCCCTTCGGGATCGCCCAGCTCGGTCGCGGCTTCCGCAACGAGATCACGCCGGGCAACTTCGTGTTCCGCACCCGCGAGTTCGAGATGATGGAGCTCGAGTACTTCGTCCCCCCGGCCGACGCCGACCGGTGGTTCGCCTACTGGTGCGATGAGCGGCTCGCCTGGTTCCAGCGGCTCGGGATCGGCAAGGACCAGCTGCGCTTCCGACAGCACGCCCCCGAGGACCTGTCGCATTACTCCGCGGCGACGACGGACATCGAGTTCACCTTCCCCTGGGGCTGGGGCGAGCTCGAAGGGATCGCCAACCGAACGGATTTCGACCTGAAGGCCCACAGCGCCCTCTCCGGCGTCCGGCTCGAGTACTTCGACCAGGTGAGCGGCGAGCGCTACACGCCGCATGTCATCGAACCTTCCGCGGGCGCGACGCGGGCGATGATGGCCTTCCTCCTCGCCGCCTACGACGAGGACGAGGTCGGCGGTGAACGCCGCACGGTGCTGCGACTCAGCCCGCAGCTCGCGCCGTTCCAGGTCGCCGTGCTCCCGCTGTCGAGGAAGGAGCCACTCGACGCGCTCGCCCACGAGGTGCTCCACCGCTGCCAGGCCACGCTGATGTGCGACTACGACGACACGCAGTCGATCGGGCGCCGTTACCGCCGCCAGGACGAGATCGGCACGCCGTTCTGCGTCACCGTCGATTTCGATAGCCTCACCGACGACGCCGTGACGATCCGCGAGCGCGACTCGACGCTCCAGGACCGGGTCCCGATCGAGCGGGTCGTCACCGAGCTCCAGGACCGCATCGCGACCTAGGACGGTCGCGGATTCCGGGCTCCCGTGCCCCCCGACCCCGCCGGACAGGCAAGGAAGCTCGGCCTCGTCGCGGGATCGTGCGTCCTCGTCGTCGGCGCTCCCGCGGACTGGACGCTCGACCACGCCCCGGCGGGCGTCAAGGTCCGCCGCCGGGACACGCCCATCGGCGCGGAAGAGCTCTGCGCGGCGGACGTAACGATCGTCTTCGCCCGCAGCGAGCGCGAGCTCGCCATCGCGCTGCGCGCGATCGGGGCTTCTGGCGTCGCGACCCCGCCACTCTGGATCTGTTGGCCACGTCGCGCCGGTGGCCACGAGAGCGATCTCTCCGACGGCGTCGTGCGACGGGCGGGGCTCTCGCTCGGGCTCGTCGACAACAAGGTCGCCGCCCTCGACGCCGACTGGTCCGGTCTCCGCTTCGTGGCCAGGCGCAAGCCGGGCTGAGCCTGCCCGCGACCAGACGACGCGGCGAACGGGTACCGTCCGGTTCATGGCAATCGCTGACGAGGACGTCGCCCGGGTCCGGGCCGCGACCGACCTCGTCGCGCTGATCGGCGAGCAGACCGCCCTCAAGCGGGTCGGCCGTCGGTTCGTCGGCCTCTGCCCGTTCCACGCCGAGAAGACGGGGTCGTTCAGCGTGAACGCCGAGGAGGGCCTCTACTACTGCTTCGGCTGCCAGGCGTCGGGCGACGCGATCAGCTTCGTGAGGGCAACGGAGGGGGTCGACTTCGTCGAAGCCGTCGAGCGCCTCGCCAACCGCGCCGGGATCACGATTCGCTACGACGACGACCGCGACCGGAACGCTGATCGCAGCCGACGCCGCGAGCTGCTCGCCGCGATGACCGCCGCGGTCGAGTTCTACCATGAGCGGCTGCTCGCCAACCCGGAGGCCGGCCGGGCCCGCCAGTACCTGCGCTCACGGGGCTACGACGGCGAAGTCGTCCGCAAGTTCCGCCTCGGCTACGCGCCGGCGGGTTTCGACGAGCTCGTGCGCGCCCTGCGACTCCCGGGCCCGGTCCTGCGCGAGGCCGGGCTCGCCTACGAGAGCGAGCGCGGTCGGCTCCAGGACGCCTTCCGGGAAAGGGTCATGTTCCCGATCTTCGACCCCGGTGGCCAGGCGATCGCCTTCGGAGGGCGCGTCCTTCCCGAGGGGCTGCGCGCCTCGGATCGAGAACCGGGCCCGAAGTACCGCAACTCGCCCGAGTCGTCCATCTACTCCAAGCGGCGCACGCTCTACGGGCTGAACTGGGCGAAGTCGGACATCGCCCACGCGCACGAGGTCGTCGTGTGCGAGGGCTACACGGACGTCATCGGCTTCCACGCCGCCGGGATCCCGCGGGTCGTCGCGACGTGCGGCACGGCGCTCACCGAGGACCATTTCCGGCTGCTCGCCCACTTCGCCAGGAAGATCGTGCTGTGCTTCGACGCCGACGCCGCCGGGCAGGCGGCCGCGGCGCGCCTGTACCAGTGGGAGAAGCGTCACGAGCTCGAACTCGCCGTCGCCGTGCTGCCCACGGGATCGGACCCCGGCGAGCTTGCCCAGCGCGAACCCGCCGCACTCGCCGCCGCGGTCGAGCACGCCCAGCCGTTCCTCGGCTTCCGGGTCGAACAGGCCCTCGGCGCCCACGACCTGCGTACGCCCGAGGGCCGTAGCCGAGCCGCCGAGGCGGCGATCGAGGCCATCGCCGAGCACCCGAACGAGTTCGTCCGCGACCAGTACCTCGTCGGTGTGGCCGACCGGACGCGCCTCGACCCAAGAAGGTTGCGCGAGCTCCTCGTCGCGGTGCAGTCCCGCCCGCAGCCAGCGACCGAGGAACGAGCCCCCGGTCCCGGGCGGCGAGAGGACGACCGTGATGGCCCCGCCGGCGACGGCAACCCGACGGACGCCGAACCGGAAAGGCGCGGCCGGATTGCCGGGCGCGCCCCAGAGATCGGCGCCGAGCTGCGGGCGGGGCGGGACGCCCTCCTCCTCGTGCTCGACCGTCCCGACGAGACCCGCGCCCTGATCGGCGACGTGCTCTTCGTCGACCCGGTGCAACGGAACGCCTTCCGCTCGCTCGTCGGCTCGGCGAACCTCACCGAGGCGATCAACAAGGCAGATCCGGATTCGGGCGATCTCCTCCGTCGCCTGGCCGTCTCCGAGGTGCCCGACGAGCTCGACGTCAGCGGCACGTACATCGAGCTCGTCCGGGCGGCGAGCGAGCGCGTCCTGCGCGAGCTCGAGGCCGAGGGACGCGTCGCCGAGCAGGAGGGAAGGGCCGAAGACGTCGTCGCGGTGCTGACCGCGGGTGCCTGGCTGCGAACCGAGCTCGAAACGCTGCGCGATCCGCTCGTCCGCCCGGGCGCACCCTCCAGCGCGGAGGAGGCCGCGCAACGGTTGGTAGCGTGGCTCACGCAACGGGAGCAGGAGGGCGGGGGATGAGGCGCGTCGGACCGCGCGAACACGACCCCGACGCCGGGGTCCAGCCCTCCGGGCCGCCTCCGAAGGTCGAACGGCGAGTCCGTACCCGGTCACGCCGGGCCGACGGACCCACGCGCCGGGAGGCGGTGAGTCCCGAGAAACAGGCGACCGAGGCGATCCGCACGCTGCGTTCCGGCTCGACGAATGGCACCGGCGCGGCGAGCCTCGGTGACCCGGTGCGCGCCTATCTGCAGGAGATCGGCCGCGTGTCACTGCTGTCGGCAGATATCGAGGTGCTCTGCGCGAAGCGGATAGAACGGGGACGCGCCGCCCACGAGCGCCTCGAAGCCTGGCGGCGAGGCGGCGCTCTCGCGGAGGTCGCGTTAGCGAAGCGCCGTGCCACCGAGCGCGAGATCGCCGAGGGCCAGGAGGCGAAGGACCTCCTGACCGAGGCGAACCTCAGGCTCGTCGTGTCCATCGCCAAGCGCTACCGCAACCGCGGCATGGCCTTCCTCGATCTCATCCAGGAAGGCAACCTCGGCTTGATGCGCGCCGTCGAGAAGTTCGACTACCGCCGCGGGTTCAAGTTCTCGACGTACGCGACATGGTGGATCCGCCAGGCGATCACCCGGGCCGTCGCCGACCAGGCGAGGACGATCCGCATCCCCGTCCACATGGTCGAGACGATCAACAAGGTCGTGCGGATCCAGCGTCAGCTTTCCCAGCAGCTCGGCCGCGATGCCACGGTCGACGAGATCGCGACGCGCATCGAGTTCTCCGCTGACCGGGTGCGCGAGATCCAGCGCCTCAGCCAGGACACGATCTCGCTGCAGCAGCCGATCGGCGGGGGCGACGAGGAGTTCAGCCTCTCGGATCTCGTCGAGGACCGCACGGCTGAGGTTCCGCTCGACGCCGCGACCAGAGTCATGCTGAACGAGGCGGTCCAACATGCCCTCCACGAGCTCCCCCCCCGCGAGCAGGAGGTCGTCCGGCTCCGTTTCGGACTCGACGACGGCAAGATCCGGACGCTCGAGGAGGTCGGTCAGATCTTCGGCGTGACGCGGGAGCGGGTCCGCCAGATCGAGATGAAGACGCTCGCCAAGCTTCGCCAGCCCACGTTCGCCCAGCCCCTCAGGGACTACCTCGAGGGCGACTGACCCACCCCGCAGGTGCCACACCGATGATTCGCGTCGACGCGGGGCTCTCGCGGCGAGGCTCCGAAACAACAAGGAGGATTCACCCACGCCGCCCGGGGTATCCCTGGATCCTTCCCGGCCCCGGCGACCCCCGCGAGCGCCTCTCCGGGTGCGGCCACCGTGCACGGCATGCACTGCTAACGTGCCGTCGTTTGGTCCGGGGTAGCTCAATTGGCAGAGCACGCGGCTGTTAACCGTGTGGTTGAGAGTTCGAGTCTCTCCCCCGGAGCTGCGGATCCCACACCAAGACCGGCCTCCCGCGTGGTCCAGGAGCGCCTACTTCGACAGTCCGAGCGCCCTGAGGACTGACCGGACAACACTCGACTGCCGGGCATACGCCCTGCGTCGCACGACGTGTTTCGCGTAGGCACCAGGACCGCGCGAGATCGCCCGCAGGTTGTCAGAGGCGCGGGCGGCCCGGTAGAGCGACCTCGTGAGCGATCTACGCCGCGTCACCCCGTGCCCTCCGCCTACCGGGACGATCCGTCGCGCGTCCCTCGGGCAATGATGCCCCGTCACCGAATCGGACGCGCCCGGGCCGGGGGTCCCTCACCGGGCAGGTCGGAAAACGGATACGGTCCAGCGATGACGCGCCAGCCAGCGTCAAAGGTCCGGAGATGCTCGACAGCCTGAAGATCGCTTACCGCAAGGACCCCGCGCTCCACGGCGTCCACGCCCTTGAGGTCGTTCTCTACCAGGGCGTCTGGGCGATCTGGTCCTACCGCGTCGCCCACGCGCTCTGGAAGCTGCACGTCCCATTTTTCCCGCGCCTCATCTCCCAGCTCGCCCGGCTCGCGACGGGGATCGAAATCCACCCCGGCGCGGTGATCGGCCGGCGGTGCTTCATCGATCACGGGATGGGCGTCGTCATCGGCGAGACGGCGGTCGTCGGCGACGACGTGATGATGTACCACGGGGTCACGCTCGGGGGCCACGGGTGGTGGGCTGATGCGAAGGGCGCGAAGCGCCATCCGACGATCGGCAACCACGTGACCCTCGGCGTCGGGTGCTCGATCCTCGGCCCGGTGGTCGTCGGAGAACACTGCCGGATCGGCCCGCACGCCCTCGTGGTCGACGACGTTCCGGCCCGGTCCGTCGTCGTCGTGGCGAGGGGCCATTGCGTCACGCTCGAGAGAGCCCACATCGAGGAGCCGGCGGACGAGGAACGTCTCCCCGCGACCTGGATGACGGGCGAAACGGAGCAGGAGGAGGACATGCCCGATGGTCGTGCATGACAACGTGACCGAGCTCATCGGTCGGACACCGCTCGTCGAGCTCCACCGGTTCGGCGCCGAGCTTCCGGCGCACCTCGTCGGCAAGCTCGAAAGCGTGAACCCCGGCGGCAGCGTGAAGGACCGCATCGCTCTGACGATGATCGAAGCCGCTGAGAAATCGGGTGAGCTCACGCCGGGCGGCACCATCGTCGAGCCGACGAGCGGCAACACGGGCATCAGCCTCGCCCTGGTCGCGGCCGCGAAAGGGTACGGTGCGGTCTTCACGATGCCCGAAGGCATGAGCGTCGAGCGTCGCCGGATCATCACCGCCTTCGGCGCCCGAATAGTCCTCACGCCCGCGGCGGAGGGAATGCCCGGCGCGGTCGAGATCGCGCGACGACTCGCCGCGGACAACGGCTGGTTCATGCCCACCAGTTCGAGAACCCGGCGAACACCGACGCGCACCGCCGGACGACTGCACGCGAGATCTGGAACGACCTCAAAGGCGGGCTTGACGCCTTCGTCGCCGGGGTCGGCACCGGCGGGACGGTCACCGGCATCGGCATGGACCTGAAGCGCCGCAAGCCGTCGATACTCGTCGTCGCGGTCGAACCCGACGAGTCACCCGTCCTCTCGGGCGGGACTCCCGGTCTCCACCGGATCCAGGGCATCGGTCCTGGCTTCGTCCCGGCGATCCTCGACCCGGCGGCCTACGACGAGGTGATGCGGATCACGGGGACCGAGGCCGCCGAGACCGCCCGCCGCCTCGCGAAGACCGAGGGCATTCTCGCCGGCACCTCGAGCGGGGCCGCCCTGTGCGCCGCGAGCCGGATCGCCGAGCGGGAGGAGATGGCAGACAAGACGATCGTCGTCCTCCTCCCCGACACCGGGGAGCGGTACCTCAGCACGGGTCTTTTCGACGATCTCTTCGGTGCCAGCTCTGCCTGATGCCGCTGCGCGGCGACCGATCCGGCGGACCGGCAGTCCGGTGAAGAGGTTCCGTACGTGACAGAGTGTCGAGCTGGAAGCCCGGTGAGGGGCCGTAGCTCAGTGGTCAGAGCAGGGGACTCATAATCCCTTGGTCGAAGGTTCGATCCCTTCCGGCCCCACCGCGTTGCGCGCCGGACTGCGCGGGCTCGGCTTCGAGTGCCACGACACCGAGAGCGCGATCATCCCGATCGTCCTCGGCGACGCCCACAAGGTCGAGACCGCGAGCGCGCGCCTTCTCGAGCTCGGGGTGCTCGTCGTCGGTTTCTCCTACCCCGTCGTTCCCGAGGGCAGGGCCCGGTTGCGTATCCAGGCGAGCGCCGCCCTCGAGGAACGCCACCTCGACGCCGTGCTCGCGGCGTTCGCGAAGCTCTGACCTGGCCCCCGCCGCCCCGCTAGCCGGTGCCGAGAAGACGCGGCGTGACGAGCCAGCGCAGCACCCCTGTGCTCGCGTCGAGGTCGAACCAGCTGACATCGAAGTCGACGCGGGCGAGCGCGCCCGTGGCCATCCGGACCTGGCCCCCACCGATCAGGTGGGCCACGGCCTCGGAGCACGTCGGCTCGTGCCCGACGACCAACAGCACGTCGGTCGCGTCGGCCTCGAGACGGATCTCGCTGACGAGCGCGTCGAGCCCGTAGGCGTAGAGCCGGTCCGACTCCCGCACGGCGCACTCCCATTTCCCGGCCGCCATCGCCCGCTCGAGCGTCTCGACGACGCGCACCGCCGGCGAGCAGATCGCGCCGTCCGGCACGTTGCCGGACTCAGCGATGAAGCGGCCGATCGTGTCGGCGGCGCGGCGCCCCCGTGCCGCGAGGGGACGCGCGAGGTCGGACCCGCCCGGCCCGCTCGACCAGTCGGACTTGGCATGGCGGAGGACGAGGAGCGTTCGGATGGGCTCATTCTGTCTCGCCCGCGGTCGCCGGGGGCGTCCGCTCCACGCGTCCCTAGGAACCGGGGAGGTCGCGCAGCGGGCCGAGCATCGTCGAGGCGACGTCGCGGACGTCGTCGACGCGCCCGTCGAGGGTCACGCGGCCCTCGGAGAGCACGACAGCGCGCCCGGCGAGCTCGAGGGCCCGCTCGACGTGCTGTTCGACGATCAAGAGCGCGGTCCCTGCCGCAAGCACGGCGCGGAGGGCCCCGAACACCTCGTCGACCATCGCCGGCGCGAGTCCCAGCGACAGCTCGTCGACGACGAGCAGCCGCTGCGGGACGACAAGCACCCTCGCCAGCGCGAGCATCCGCTGCTCGCCACCCGAGAGCGTGCCGGCGAGCTGGTCGCGGCGCTCCCCGAGCCGCGGGTACGTCTCGTAGGCGCGTCCCAGGGCGTCGGCAAGGCCCCGGGGGCCGACGGCGCGCCGGAACTCGAGCGAGAGGTTCTCCTCGACGGTGAGCGAGGCGAACACCGACCGTCCCTCGGGGGCGTGGGCGACCCCGAGGCGGGCGATCCGCCAGGCGGGCCGCCGCGTCACGTCGGTCCCGTCGAAGACGATCCTCCCGGCGCTCGGGGCCACGAGCCCCGTGACGACGCGGGCGACCGTCGACTTGCCGGCCCCGTTCGGTCCGACGAGCGCGACCGCCGAGCGCTCGGCGACCTGGAACGACACGCCGAACAGCGCCCGGTACGGGCCGTAGGCGACGTCCACGTCGTGCAGCTCGAGAAGCGGCCGGGCCGGAGGCGGCGTGCCGGGCCCCGCGCCCGGGCGGGCGGTAGCCCGGGCGGTGACGGTCCCCGGCGCCGCCGGCACGTGCCCGAGATAGGCGCGCCGGACCTCGGGTTCCTCGATCACCCGGTCGATCGGCCCGTCGGCGATCAGGCGGCCGAAATCGAGGACGACGAGACGCTGCGTCGCGGCGGCGACCATCTCGAGGTCGTGCTCGACGAGGAGGACCGCCGCACCGCGCTCAGCGCGGACCCGGTCGAGGATCGCGACGAGCTCGACGCGCTCGGCTCGGTCGAGACCCGACGAGGGCTCGTCGAGCATCAGGAGCCGCGGCTCACCGACGAGCGCCCGGGCGAGCTCGACGAGGCGCCCGTGGCCGAGGCTCAACGCCTCGACGGGAACGTCGGCCTCTCTCTCGAGGCCGACGAGCGCGAGGATCTCGTCCGTTTCGCGTCGTTCCTCGGCGCCCGGCCGGCCGACGCCGAGCAGGTCCTTCCAGAGCCTCCCCCGCCCGCCGCGGACGCGCTCGGTGACGAGGACGTGCTCACGGGGGGTCATGCCGGCGAACAGCTCCAGCCGCTGGAACGTGCGGCCGATCCCGAGCCTCGTGCGCCGGAACGTCGGGAGGTGGTCGATCGCGATCCCGTCGAAGGAGACCGATCCGGTGTCCGGGCGCACAAGACCGAGCAGGCAGTTGAAAAGGGTCGTCTTGCCGGCCCCGTTCGGTCCGACGAGACCGACGGCCTCGCCCTCCTCGATCGACACGGAGAGCCGGTTCAGCGCCACGATCCCGCCGAAGCTCTTCGAGATGTCCCGGGCGACGAGGAGGGCCATCCTCAGCGCCCCCCGGGTCCCGCAGCGACCGGGAGCTCGGCCTCGACCGGGTCGTTGCGCGTGAGGAAGCGGGCGAACTGCTCGGCCCGGTCGAGCACCCAGCGCCGGGCGTACTCGACCGCCCCCTCCGGGTGGCGCACGTAGGTGACGGCGGCGAGCCCGAAGATCAGCGCGACGAGCGAGCCGAAGCGGTCCGGCAGGTTGTTGACGAGCTGCTGGAGCACGGTGTAGGCGAGCCCGGCCTCGATCGCCCCGGCGACCGAGTAGACGCCCACGGTCGCCACGACGACGACGAAGACGAGCGAGAACTCGTAGTTGAAGTCCGTCGGCGAGACGGTCTGCTCGAGCGAGGCGTAGAGGGCGCCGCCGATCCCGGCGAGCGCGGCCGAGAGCATGAAGGCGATGACGCGCAGCCTCCGGACGTCGATCCCGATCGACTCGGCACCGACCTCCGAGGCGCGCAGCGCGCCGAGCTCCCCGCCGATGGATCCGTGCTGTAAGAGCCAGACGACCCCGGCCGCGACCACGAGCACGACAAGCGCGAGCCAGAAGAAGGCGCCGCTGCCCGCGAAGTTGACGGCCCCGATCGTCGGGCGCGGGACGCTGAGACCCGCCGCGCCGTTGCCGGACCACGGGTACTGGAAAAGGACGTTGTCGCCGAGGAGCGCGAACGACAGCGTGAGCAGTGCGAGCGCGATCCCGCCGAGCCGGAGGCTCGGGATGGCCACCACGAACCCGACGATCCCGGCGAGCACGCCGCCGGCGACGACGCCGAGCAACAGCGCCGTCCCGAAGTGCGTGGCGAGCTGTCCGGCGGTGAACGCGCCCACCGCGGCGAACGACGCCTGGCAGAGCGAGATCTGGCCGCTCATGCCGGTGAGCAGAGTGATCGACAAGAAGATGATCGCGAACACGAGCCCCTGGGTGAGCGCGAACTCCCAGTTCCCCGGGACGAGAACGAGCGTGATGACGATAAAGACGGCCACCAGCAGACCGGTGAAGGCTCGCGAGCCCAGCGCGACCTCGGTCATGTGCGACGGCGGCTTCAGCGATGCCGGTGGCGGGTCGCACGCGGCGAGCGGGTCGCCGAGCTGCCCGGCGGGGCGGAAGGAGCGTCGCGCGACCAACAACACCGCCAGCACGACGAACGGGAAGGCCGGCCGCAGCCCCGACGAGAGCACCGTTCCCGACGGCAGGTAGCCGCCGATCACCTCCTGGACGACGCCGAGCGCGACGCCGCCGACGAGGGTCAGCGGCAGGCTGGCGAACCCCCCGACCGCGGCGGCCGCGATGGCGGCGACGAGCAACGCGGTGAAGTACGAGGGGTCGAGCGCGGCGTAGATCGGCGCCAGCAGCACGCCGGCGAGCCCGGCGAGCAGGCTCGAGAGCATCCAGGCGAACGTGCCGACCCGGTCGGCCCGGATCCCGGCGAGCTCGGTCATCCGCGGGCTCTCGACGACCGCCCGCATCCGCAGCCCCAGCGCGCTCGAACGGAACATCATGGCGAGGCCGGCGATGACGACGACGGTGACGCCCGTCGTGAGCAGCTCCACGCCCGTCAGGGCGACGGACCCGACCCGGAAGTAGACGTGGTCGGGGTTGAGCGCGAGCGCCGGGGGCGCGAGCCGCTGGCTCGTCCCGAAGATCATCTGCATCACGCTCGGGATCGCGATCAGAAGCCCGAGCGCCGGGACGAGCCGGACAAGCGGCGGCGCCGTGCGCGCGTACTGGAAGAGCAGCCGGTCGAGCGCGAAGCCGAGCGCCGGGCCGAGGACGACGACGGCGACGACGAGCGCCGCCCACTTCGGCCAGCCGTCGGCGACAGCGACGTAGAACACGATCGCCGAGACATAGGCCTGGGCGCCGAAGGCGAGGTTGAACACGCCCGATGCCTTGTAGGTGAGCACGAGGCCGGCGGCCATCAGGGCGTAGGCGCACCCGTAGGGGATGCCGGGGAGCGCGTAGGAGAGGAACTGGCTCAATGGGAGCGGCGTCCTCGGTCCCTAACCACCCCCGCCACCCGGGGCCGTCAGGGGCGGGACGCCTGGCGGCAGGGGGATCACCCGGCGGATGGGGCCGTGGGCGGGGTTCGGCACCGGGAAGCAGCTGAACACGCTCGGCGGCGTGCCGTAGACGGGGACGAACTCGTGCCCGCGCACCTGGACGAAGACGCTGCAGTTGTAGATCGTGCTCACCCCGGTGTGGTCCGTGCGCCAGTCGATCGGCGAGACGAGGCCGTGCGCCGTGTACAGCGTGAGTGAGTTGATCGCGGCGACGAGACGCGTGCGCGTGACGTCACGGCCGATCATCCGCAGCCCCGTCACGAAAAGGTCGGCGCTCGTCCATCCGGCCAACGCCGCCTCCGACGGGGGGTTGCCGGGCGCGTAGCGCGCGAGCGCGGCCTCGAAGCGGTCCATGGCCGGGTAGCGGCCGGGGTAGAGCTGGGTGACCTCGAACGGCACGTGCTGGAGCATGAAGTAGACGCCCTGCATCGCCGGGGCGTACGTCTTCAGGGCGGACTGGTCGTAGCCGTCGAACCAGTACTGGACCACCTTGGTCATGCCGTCCTGCTGCATCGTGTGCGCGAGCAGGATGTCGCCGGACAGGTCGAGGCACGAGGCGACCATGTCGACGCCGAGCGACTTCATCCTCGCCACGTCGGCGCTGAGGTCGAACGCCGGCACGGGAACGGCGAGGTCCTCGAACACGATCCGGACGCCGTACTGGCGGAAGGCGTTGGCGACCCCCTGGCAGCCCTCGCTCGACTGGCTGATGTTGTAGGCGATGAGCGCCGCGGCCTTCACGTGATGCAGCTCGGCGAGATAGGCCGCCTGGAGCTGCGCGGACTCGAAGGCCGTGTACGACCCGGTGTTGCCGAACATGCTCGGGCCCGCCCAGTCGGCGTTCGTGTTGACGTCCAGCCCGAAAGTCGGCACGTCGTGCTGGGAAAGGAACGGGCCGCCCGAGAACTCGGGGGTGGCGACGGGAACGACGGCGAAGACGTGGTTCTGCTCGACGAGGGTGCGCGCCTGGGTGGCGTCCTCCGACGGGTCCGACCCGTCGTCGAGCTTGTAGGCGAGGACGATCTTTCTCCCGTTGACGCCGCCGTTGGCGTTCACCCAGTCGAAATAGGCCTGGGCCCCGGCGATCGCCGGCGCGAAGTCGGCAGGCAACGGACCGGTGATCGAGGCGAGCCCGCCGACGACGATCCGGTGCGGGTACACCCCCTGGGTGTTCCCGGTGGTCGAGAGGTTCGTCGACGCGTTCCCGCAGGCCGCGAGGACCGTCCCGGCGAGCACCAGCGCAGCGCAGGCGGTGACGCCAGCCCGTCTCCCTACGACACGCATCGGTTTCGCTCCTTCAACGGCGAGAAGCGTTCTTTTCCGTCGTGACCTTACCCAACAAACCGGCGGGCTGAGAGGGGGCGGGCCGGGAATCCCCAGGTCCGCCCGGCGCGGCGTGTCTAGGCGGCGTCTTGTTCGCGGGCCTTGCGCGCGCCCTTCGCCCGGCGTCGCGCCAGGGCGACGTAGTCCCGGTCGGTGTCGTAACCGACGTAGTGCCGGCGAGCCGCGATCGCGGCGACCGCCGTGGTGCCCGACCCGATGAACGGGTCGAGGACGACGTCGTCTCTGTAGGTGTAGAGCTCGATGAGCCGACGGGGCAGCTCGACCGGGAACGGCGCGGGGTGCCCGACGCGGGTCGCCGACTCCGGCGGGATCTGCCAGACGTCGAGCGTCCAGGACATGAAGTCCTCCCGGGAGATCGTGGCCTCGTGCGGCAGACCCAGCGTCGCGCGGCGCTTGGCGTCGATGGCCCGATTGAAGCGCCCCTTGCTCGCCACGATCACGCGCTCGGTCACGTCGCGCAGCACCGGATTCGACGGTTTCATGAACGAACCCCAGGCACAGTTGCCGCTCGCCCCGATGGCCTTTTGCCAGACGATCTCGCCCCGCAAAAGGAATCCGAGATCGTCCTGCAGGATGCGGGTCACGTCCCCGGAGAGCGAGCGGTAGGGCTTGCGCCCCAGGTTGGCGACGTTGATCGCGATCCTGCC
>JBEKCO010000016.1:0-34634 GCA_050014835.1 Acidimicrobiales bacterium | reverse complement strand
CACGTCGATCACCCACGTGCGGTCCTCGTCGGGGTCGGCGAAGCTCACCCATTCGTGCGCGTCATCGGGGATGGACATGCGTCGAACGCTACCGGCGCCGCGGCGACCCCGGCGAGCTGTTGCTGCGTCGGCTCGGCGCAGCAGAACCACGGCTCGGTGAGGTGGGCACGCCCCCCCGGGGCGGGTCCAGGACTGACCACGGGCTCGGGCTCGCCCGGATCGTGCCGGCCGAGGTGGTCGAACACGAAGGCGCGCACGGCGGCGTAGGTCGCCTCGACCGGCTCAGAGGAGCTGGCCGCGGCCTCGCACCGGGTGGCGATCGCCGTCTGGAGCTCGTCGAGGAGCGGGTCCTGCGCCGACCAGGTGAAGCCGAGGGAGGCCGCGTCGAACGGCCCGAGGCAGGCTGCGAGCACGGGGTCGTCATCGTCGAGCACGAGCGAGCCGGGCGGGATGAGGAGCCGGATCGAGTACTGGACGGGGTCGACGTTCGCCACGAGGTCGTGCGCGGCGACGAAGTCGACGATGTCGACGAGATCCTGCCGTTGGGTCCACGGCGTGAACGGCAGGAACGACGGCCGGATCTCGACGCCGTGGGCGCGCAGCTCGGCGACGGCGCGGCCCGCGTCCTGTGCCGTGTGGCCCTTGGCGAGGCGGCGGAGCACGGCGTCGCTCGTCGATTCGAAGGCCGAGACGACGAAGGCGAGCCCGAGGTCGGCGAGCTCGGCGACGACGTCCCGGTGACGCAGCAGGTGCGAGACCTTGATCGTCGCGTCGAACGTGACGTCGGGATGGCGGGCATGAAGGGCCCGCGCGACGCCGAGCGCGTGGACCGGGCGGTTGAGGAAGTCGGGGTCGGCGAAGCGCACGTGCCCGGCCCCGGCCGCGACGACGGCGTCGACGTCGGCGAGCACCGATTCCTCCCCCACCGCGCGCGACCGCCCCTCGTAGACGACGGGCACCGGGCAGTGTCGGCAACGGTGGTTGCAGCCCCGGCTCGCCTCGACCGTCCCGACGAGCCGCTCCCCGCCCGTGGCGACCAGGCGGGCGTAGGCCCCGAGGCCGGGAAGGCCGGCGCGGCGCGGCAGGACAGGCGGTGTCGCGCCGTCGCGTGCCCGTCCGATGTCGACGACGGCGGCGTGCGGCTCGACTGCCTGGCCACCGGTGTCGAGCCAGCTGGCGAGCGCCGTCCCCACCTCGCCAGCCGCCGCGAGATCCCCGACCCGAAGCACCCCGGTCGCCGCCGCCACGGGGGCGTAGAGGCCGTAGAGCGCGATCCGCATTTCGGGGCGCGTCGCGCGCAGCCGGTCGACCACGGGAATCGCGAGCCGCAGGGCGGTGTGCATCGGGACGGAGATGGCGACGGCCTCGGCCCAGGCGGCGTCGCCCGTCGGCCACGGCTCGACGGCGAGGTCGACGGTGCGCACCTCGTGACCCGCGGCGGCGAGCTCGGCGGCGGGCCACGCGAGGCCGAGCGGCTGCGCGCCGAGCTCGTAGGTCGAGACGAGAAGGACCCGGCTCAACCGCCCGCTCCGGCGGCGACCTCGGCGTCGACCCGCACGTCGAGCGCGGCGAAGCCGCGCCGCAACGCCTCCTCGACCTGGTCCGGGCGCGTGGCCCGGGCGAAAAGGAATCCGAGGTACCGGTCGCCGGCCGGCCAGGCGGTGAGGTTGGCACCGACCGGGACCGTCACCTCGAGTCCCCAGACCCCGGGGACCCGGAGGGCGGCGTCGGCCCCGTCGATCCCGCCGAAGCGGCCCGATGAGGGGACGGGGAGCATCATCACGCCGGAGGCGTCCGGCAACCGGGCGTCCGTCAGGTCGATGCCGGCGCCGACGGCGTGGGCGAGGACGATCTCCTCGAGCGACCGTCTCGAAGAGAAGCGGAGCGCCTTCGAGCACTTCCCGCCGATCGTGCGTGCTGCGGCCTCCAGGACGACGACCCGTGCCTCGGCGTGGGCGCCGTGCGGCGTGAGCCGGGCCTCGGCGTGGACCGGGCCATCGATGAGGCCGAGTGCCGCGCAGGCCGACGCCACCGTCGCGGCGAGCGTCCGCTGGAGCGCAGCGGGGTGGCGGGACGGCGTGACGTAGATCGTCTCCTCGAAGAACGGGCCGTCGAGGGGGTCGGGCTTGTCGAAGACGGCGAGGACCTCGAGGCGGCCGTCGGTCAGGAGCCCCTCGAGCGCCACCTCATCGCCGGGGACGAACGATTCGACGAGGAGCGGTTCGCTCGCCGGTCGGTCGGCCCCGACGGCGATGCGGCGTACCGTCGCCGCGACCCTCCGGGCGTCGCGCTCGTCGTCGGCGCGGATGACGCCCCGGCTTGCGGCGAGCGAGCACGGCTTGACGACAACGGGATAGCCCAGCCGGGCTCCGGCGGCGGCAACCGCGTCGTGCTCGTCCGAGGAGGTCGCGACGATCTCGAAGCGCGGTTGGGCGACTCCCGCCGCGTCGAGCAATCGGCGCATCACCGCTTTGTTCCGGGTCGCGGCGATTGCGGCGGTCGGGTTCTTCGCCAGACCGAGCCGCTCGGCCGCTGCCGCTGCGGCGAGCGCTCCGACGTCGTCGACGGCGACGATCGCGTCGACGGGCGTCACCGAGTCGAACGCCTCGACTGCATCGGCAGCCGCCGGCGGGTCGTCGAGGGGTAGGACGAGGAACCGGTCCGGCAGCGCGCCAGCCATCGCCTGGGGGGCGTCTGACCCCGTCACGACGTCGATCCCCAGTCGCGCGGCGGCCGCGAGGAACTCGGTCGCGCGGTACGTCGAGGACGGCAGGACGACAAGGACGCGGGTCACGCCTCCATCATGCCGGTTCGCCACGCTTTCCCGCGCGGCGCGCCGCCGATCTCGGGCGTCACCCCTACGATGGCCGTATGGCTGAAGACGCGCCCGACGAGCTGCGCCCGGACGCCGTGCTCACCGTCACCGACGCCGCGCGTGCCACGATTCTCGAGGCTCGCGCGGCGGAGCACGATCCGGAGAGCCTGGCGCTGTTCATTGAAGCGACCGGGTCGGCGAACGGCGCTTACGTCTACGAGATGTGGTTCGAGGCGCTCGCCGATGCCTCACCGCGCGACGTGCCGTGTCGTTCCGGCGAACTCGTCGTCGTGGTCGGTGGCGACAGCGTCGACAAGATGCGCGGCGCGACGCTCGATCTCGGGGACCAGGGCCTCGTCATGGTCAACCCGAACACGCCGCGGGTGCAAGCGACCGCGCCCGCGGTCGCGCAAGGCGATGTGACGAGCGCGGTCGCCCGCTCCGTGATCGCGGTGCTCGAGGAACAGGTGAATCCCCAGATCGCCATGCACGGTGGCCGCGCCGACCTCGTCGCCGTCGACGAGGGGGTCGCGTATTTGAGGCTGTCCGGCGGCTGCCAGGGGTGTGGGCTCGCGGCGGTGACGCTCGGCCAAGGGATCACGGTCGCGATCCGGCAGGCGGTGCCGGAGATCGTCGACGTCGTCGATGTCACGTCCCACCAGGACGGCCGCAACCCGTACTACGAGCCGGCGAAGAAGTAACGCTGCGCCTCGCCCCCCTCGTTGAGCAGGCGAGACGGTAGATTTCTCCAATGCTCCGCTTCCTCACGGCTGGGGAGTCCCACGGACGTGCCCTCGTCGTGATCGTGGAGGGCCTGCCCGCCGGCCTGCCGGTCACGCTCGACGGGATCCGCGCCGAGCTCGCCCGTCGCCGGCTCGGCTACGGGCGCGGGCCGCGGATGCGGGTCGAGCGCGACGAGGCCGTCATCGTGGGCGGCGTGCGCCACGGCAGGACGCTCGGCTCGCCGGTCGCGATCGAGATCGCCAACAGCGAGTGGCCGAAGTGGGAGCGGGAGATGTCGCCCGAGCCCGGCGTACCCGAGAAGGTGCTCACCGCGCCACGCCCGGGGCACGCCGACCTCGCGGGCATGGAGAAGTACGGATTCGACGACGCGCGCGACGTGCTGGAGCGGGCGTCGGCCCGCGAGACGGCCGCCCGTGTCACGGCCGGCGTGCTCGCCAAGGCGCTCGTCGCCGAGCTCGGCGTGTCGGTCATCAGCCACGTCGTCGCGATCGGCAAGGCGACGGCTCCGCCGGGCGTGCGGCCACGCCCCGAGGACCGGTCCACTGTCGATGCGTCCGAGGTCCGCTGCTTCGACGCGGCCACCTCCGAGGCGATGGTCGCCGAGATCAAGTCCGCCGCCAAGGCGGGTGATTCGCTCGGGGGCGTCGCCGAGGTCGTCGGCTACGGGGTCCCGGTCGGGCTCGGCAGCTACGCCCACTGGGACCGGCGTCTCGACGGCCTGCTCGCGCAGGCGCTGATGAGCATCCCCGCGGTGAAGGCCGTCGAGATCGGGGACGCGATCGAGGTCGCCGGCCGGCGCGGCTCCGAGGCGCACGACGCGATCTTCTGGGACGCACCGAACGCGACGTACCGGCGCGAGACGAGCCGTGCCGGCGGAGTCGAGGGCGGTGTCTCGACCGGCGGGCTGCTCGTCGCCCGCGCGGTCATGAAGCCGCTCGCGACGCTGAACCGACCCGTGCTGGCGACCGTGGACGTGGCGACGAAGAAGGAGGCGCTCTCGTTCAAGGAGCGCACCGACGTCACCGCGGTGCCCGCGATGGGGGTCGTCGCCGAGGCGATGGTCGCCCTGGTGCTCGCTGCGGAGGCGCTCCGCAAGTTCGGTGGCGACTCGGTCGCCGAGATGGTGCGCAACCGCGACGGCTTCGTCGCGGCGCTCGACTCGAGCCCGTCCGCCCCCCAGGGTCCGGGGTCCGCCGTGCAACCGGGCCGGCACTGATGGCCGTCATCCCACGGGACCACCGCCACATCGTGCTCATCGGCATGATGGGCAGCGGCAAGTCATCGGCGGGCCTCCGGCTCGCCGTGCTCCTCGGGAGGTTGTTCGTCGACACCGACGAGGAGATCGCCGCCGTGACCGGCTCGACGATCGCCGAGATCTGGTCGAACGAGGGTGAGGAGAAGATGCGCGCCGTCGAGTCGACGGTGCTCGCGGAGGCGATCGCGTCGCCCTCGCCGTCGGTCATCTCGGTGGGCGGAGGCGCGGTCCTCGACCCGGAGAACCGTGCCGCGATCGCCGAAGCGGGCGATGTCGTCTGGCTGCGCGCCCGGCTCGACACGCTCGCCGCGCGGCTCGGCGACGGCGCGGGCCGTCCGCTGCTCGCCGCGGACCCCGCCGCAGCGCTCGGGCGCATCGAGCCGGAGCGCCGACCTTTGTACGAGGAAGTCGCGAACGCGGTCGTCGACGTCGACTCTTTCGAGGCCGAGGCGACCGCCGCCGCCGTGCTCAACGCGATCCAGCGCCGGGTCGAGGTGCAGCTCGCGGGGCACCGCTACGAGGTCGTCGTCGGCCCGGGGGCGCGTCATCTGCTCCGTGGAGCCATCCCCGCCGGGGCCCGCCGGGCGGCGATCGTCACGCAGGCGGGCGTGAACGTGGCGGTCTCGACGGGGATCGAGGAGTTCGAGTTCGCGATCGGGCTCGGTGAGTCGGCGAAATCGCTCCGCACGATCGAGGAGCTGTGTCGGGACTTCGCCCGTGCCGGACTGACCCGCGCCGACGTGGTCGTCGCCGTCGGGGGCGGTGTCGTCACCGACGTCGCCGGTTTCGCCGCGGCCTGCTACCACCGGGGCGTCGCGGTTATCAACGTGGCCACGACGCTGCTCGCCCAGATCGACGCCGCGATCGGCGGCAAGACCGGCGTCAACCTCGTGGAGGGCAAGAACCTCGTCGGGTCGTTCTGGCAGCCGAGCGCGGTGTTCTGCGACACCGACGCGTTGTGGTCGCTCCCCGAGCGCGAGTGGCGGTCGGGACTGGGCGAGATGGCGAAATACGAGTGCCTCGGTGTCGCGGATCTCGACGGACGGCCGCTCGTCGACCAGATCGCGGCGTGTGCCGCGGCGAAGGCCGCCATCGTCGCCGTCGACGAGCGGGACTCCGCCCGCAGGATGGTCCTCAACTACGGCCACACGCTCGCCCACGCCCTCGAAGCCGCGGGCTTCGCCGAATCCGGCACCGACGACGCCTCGATCCGGCACGGCGAGGCCGTCGCGATCGGGCTCGTCTTCGTGGCCCGACTTGCCGCGGAGCTCGGGCGGATCGGAGTCGACGGGGTCCACCGGCACATCGCCGCCGTCGAGCGCTACGGGCTCGGCACGTCGATCCCAGCCGGTGTCGACCTCGACGAGCTGCTCGTCTTCATGGCCCGGGACAAGAAGACCCGGACCGGTCTGAGCTTCGTCCTCGATGGTCCCCGCGGCGTCGAGTTCGTGCCCGACATCGATCCCGCGGTGGTGCGCGCCGCGCTCGTCGCGACCCAGTCCCGAACCCCCGGAGGTGGCACCTTGCCCGACGCCAAAGCGAGGACCGCGTGACCGAACCCGTCGCCACAACCTTTTCAGGTCCACCCACGATCCTGCTGCTCTCGGGCCCGAACCTCGGGTTGCTCGGGGTCCGTGAGCCGTCGGTCTACGGCACAGCGACGCTCGCCGACCACGTCGCCCGGGCCGGGGCGGCCGCTCAGGCGAACGGTTTCGCGCTCGAGCACGTCCAGTCCGAGCACGAGGGTGACCTCGTCGCCGCGGTGCACGCGGCGCGCGGGCGTGTGGACGCGATCGTCGTGAACGCCGGCGCGCTGTCGCACTACGGTTGGTCGCTCCACGATGCACTGGCGACGTTCGACGGGTTGGTGATCGAGCTGCATCTGACGCACCCGGACGCCCGGGAGCCGTGGCGCCGCACGTCGGTCATCGCGCCGGTGGCGGACGGTGCGGTCGCCGGATTCGGGGGGCTGGGTTACGAGCTGGCGGTCGAGGCGGCGGCGCGGCTGGTGAAGGAAAGGAAGGCCTAGATGGTGGTCTCAGTGATTCGCGAGACGGGGGAGGAGACGTCGCCGGCCATTCCGCCGATGAACGTGCCTTCGCGTGTCGGGAAACTGCGGGAGCGGCTCGGCCGGGAACGCCTCGGGGGCATGCTCGTCACGTCGCTCGCCAACGTCCGCTATCTCACGGGATTCTCCGGTTCGAGCGCCGTGCTGCTCGTCACGGCGCGCCGCTGCCTGCTCATCACGGACGGACGGTACAAGGACCAGGCCGCGCGCGAGATGGCCGCGTCCGGTGTCACCGCCGACCTCGAGGTCGTCAATGCGACGAAGCGCCTGAAGACGATCGAGTCGGCGACCCGGGCGCTGGCGCGCCTCGGGCTCGAGGCCGGATCCGTGAGCTGGGCGACCCAGACCGAGCTCGCCGCGACGCTCAAGCCGGAGCTCGTCGCGACGAACGGGTTCGTCGAGGCGATCCGGCTCGTGAAGGACGCCGGCGAGATCGCCCGCATCGAGCGGTCCTGCGACATCGCCGACGTCGCCTTCGCACAGATCAAGCAGCACCTCGCGGAGGGCGCGACCGAGGCGGAGTTCGCGGCTGAGCTCGAGTTCGAGATGCGCCGGCGCGGTGCCGGGGCGGCGTCGTTCGAGTCCATCGTCGCCTCTGGGCCGAACGGCGCGCTGCCCCACGCCAAGCCGACGGACCGCGTGATCGTGCCCGGCGACCTCGTCGTCGTCGACTTCGGTGCGCTCTTCGACGGCTACCACTCGGACATGACCCGCACGGTGTGCATCGGTGAGCCGTCGGCCGCCGATGCCGCGCTCCTCGCCGCCGTGGCCGCCTCCCAACGCGCCGGGCTCATCGCCGTCGTCGCCGGCGTGACCGGCGGGGCGGTCGACGAAGCCTGCCGCGCCTCGCTCGCGGAGGCGGGGTATGCCGAGGCGTTCACGCACTCGACGGGGCACGGGGTCGGGCTCGACATCCACGAGGCGCCGATGCTCGGCGCGGGGTCCGCGGACGTGCTGCCCGAAGGCGCGGTCGTGACCGTCGAGCCGGGGGCGTACCTCGTCGACCACGGGGGCGTGCGCATCGAGGACACCGTGGTCGTGACGGCGTCGGGGTTCCGTCCGCTCACCAAGACGACGAAGGACTACACGCTCTGATGGCTCTTTCGACGAACGATCTGAAGAACGGGATGGCACTCGACCTCGCGGACGGGCTGTTCGAGGTGGTCGAGTTCCAGCACGTGAAGCCCGGCAAGGGCGGCGCCTTCGTGCGCACCAAGCTTCGCAACCTGCGGAACAAGGCGGTCGTCGAGCGGACGTTCCGCGCCGACGAGCGCGTGGAGCAGGCGGTGATCGACAAGCGCGAGATGCAGTTCCTCTACCGCGACGGGACCGACTACGTGTTCATGGACAACGTCTCGTTCGACCAGATGACCGTCCCGGCGCTGACGCTCGGCAGCGCGGCGTCGTTTCTGAAGGTGGGAAACTCGGCTCTGCTCATGCTGCACGAGACCGAGATCGTCGACGTGGAGCTCCCGGCGGCCGTCGAGCTCGAGGTGACGGACACCGAACCCGGCATGCAGGGAGACCGCGTCTCGGGGGCGCGCAAGCCCGCGACCACCGAGACCGGGCTCGTCGTCCAGGTGCCCCTGTTCGTCAACGAGGGCGACCGGATCAAGGTCGACACCCGGTCCGGTGAGTACCTCACGAGGGCGTAGCGAGCGGGTTTCGTTCACCGGCGTTCGCCGGCGCGCCCGTGAGCGGGCGCTCGACCTGCTCTACGAATCCGAGATGAAATCGATCGCGCCCGTCGCCGTCCTGGCGGGACTCCCGGTCGCGCCCGACCCGTACGCGGCGGCGCTCGTGCGCGGGGTGGGGGCGCATCTCGAGGCGATCGACGCCCTGATCGACGCCCACGCCCGGGCGTGGGCGATCGACCGGCTGCCCGCGATCGACCGGCAACTGCTGCGGATCGCGACCTATGAGATCGCTTTCGGGGGAGAGGTCCCGGTCGCGGTGGCGATCGACGAGGCGATCGAGCTCGCCCGGGAGTTCTCGACGGAGGAGTCGGGCCGGTACGTGAACGGCGTGCTCGCGGCGATCGCCGCCGAGACCGACCCGACCCGGGCGCCGTGAAGCGGCGCGGCGCCTACGCCGCGGCGGGGGTCGACTACGCGGTCCTCGACGCCGCCAAACGCCGGGCGGTCGCGGCCGCCCGGGCGACGTCGTCGTTCGCGATCCCCCGGGGCGTGGCGATCGACGAGGCGAGCCGCGGCGAGCCGGCGACCATCGTCCGGACCGACGACGCGACGTACGGGTTCGTTCTCGAGTGTCTCGGCACGAAGTCGCTCGTCGCGCGCGACTTCGAAGCGGCGACCGGGATCGACCGGTACGACGCCGTCGGCTACGATACCGTCGCCGCCGCGGTGAACGACTGCTGCTGCGTGGGCGCGTTGCCGCTCGTCGTGAACGCCTACTTCGCGACCGGCGCGGCCTCCTGGTACGAGGGGACCCGGCACGCGTCGCTCGTCGCGGGATTCGCCCGGGCGTGTCACGACGCCGGCGCCGCCTGGGGTGGCGGCGAGTCGCCGACGCTGTCCGGTCTCGTCTCTCCCGACGGGATTGACCTCGCGGCGGCGGTCGTCGGACGCGTGCCCGAAGGCGTCGAGCCGTACCTCGGGGCCGGGCTCGTCGCGGGCGACGAGATCGTGCTCGTCGGCTCCAGCGGTCTCCACCAGAACGGTGCCTCGCTCGTGCGGGTCGTTGCGGCCGGCCTTCCGGACGGCCTGGCGACGCGGCTCGGCTCGGGCCGGCTGTTCGGCGACGCGGTGCTCGACGCCGGCCTGATCTACGTCGGTCTCGTCGAGCGCCTCATCGCCGATGGCGTCGCGGTGCACTATCTCAGCCACCTCACCGGGCACGGGTTGCGCAAACTGATGCGCGCCGACCGTGCCCTCACCTATCGCATCGCGTGTCTGCCCGAGGTGCCCGAGGTGCTCGCCTTCGTCGCCGCCCGGGCGGAGCTCTCCGACGCCGAGGCCTACGCGACCCTGAACATGGGCGCGGGATTCGCCTTATTGCTCGCGGAAGGCGCCGGCGGGCGCGCCGTCGAACTCGCCGGGGCGCTCGGCCTGTCGGCGCTCGTCGCGGGACGGGTGGAATCCGGGCCGCGCCGGGTCGTCATCGAACCGATCGGCGTCGAATATGCGGCCGGCGACCTCGAGCTGCGGTGAGCGACACCGGCGGCTGCGACGGCGTCGTCAACGACCCGGCCGGCGCGCCCGGATGAAGGCGCTCATCACCGCGCCGTCGAGCTCGGCGACCGCCTCCTCGAGGTCCATGCCCCCGGGGAGCTCGGCCGAGGCGGACGCCTCCTCCGCCATGCGAACGATCCCGGCGCGGTCGTAGACGTTGGTCGGCTCGATCCCTACCTCCTCGAACCCGGCGTCGCCGAGCTCGCGGCGGTAGTCGTCCTCGAGAAGCGCCCCGGCAAGGCAGCCGGTCCACAGGCCCATCACGTGCTGCAGCGGCGCGGCGAGCTCGCGGCGCATCACCACGTCGGCGATCGCCAGCCGGCCGCCCGGCCGGAGCACGCGGAACGCCTCGCGGAACACGGCGGGCTTGTCGGCGGACAGGTTGACGACGCAGTTGGAGATGATCACGTCGACGGACTCATCGGGCAGGGGAACGGCTTCGATGGTGCCCTCGAGGAACTCGGCGTTCGCGACGCCGGCCTCGGCCTGGTTGCGCCGGGCGAGCGCCAGCATCTCCGGGGTCATGTCGAGGCCGTAGGCGATGCCGTCCGGCGCGACGCGCCTCGCGGACAGAAGCACGTCGATTCCGCCGCCGGAGCCGAGATCGAGCACGACCTCGCCCGGACGCAGTTCGGCGAGAAGCGTGGGGTTGCCGCAGCCGAACGACGTCGCGAGCGCCGTCTCGGGGAGCGCCTCGGCGTCGTCCTCCCCGTAGAGGCTGCGGCCGAAGACTCCCTCCGTGGTGCAGACCGGACCGCAACAGGGCGTTTCGCGGGCGCGGGCGGCCTCGGCGTAGCGGGCGCGCACCGCTTCCCTGATCTTCTCCGCGTCCTTCGTCGCCATCTCGGTCTCCTTTTCTCAGTGGGCGGGGTTGGCTATCGTGCCGGCGGACCCGGTGTCGCGGGTCGTCACGGCAGAAGCTCGGCGACGAGGTTCCGCACGCGTGCGTCGATCTCGTCCCGGATCGGTCGGACCTCGTCGAGCCCGAGCCCGGCGGGGTCGTCGAGCTCCCAGTCCTCGTAGCGCTTTCCCGGGAACACCGGGCAGGTGTCACCACAGCCCATGGTGATGACGACGTCGGCGTCGCTCGCGAACTCGGAGGTCAGCAACTTCGGGGTCTCGTTGGTGATGTCCACGCCGATCTCGCGCATCGCCGCGACGACGGCCGGATTCAGCTGATCGGCCGGTTCGGAGCCCGCCGAGCGGATCGACACGCGATCGCCGGCGTGGCGAGCGAGCAGCGCCGCAGCCATCTGTGACCGGCCGGCGTTGTGCACGCAGACAAACAGGACGGACGGTTTCCCCTTGCTCATGCGGCCTTCTCATGGGGGATGACGGCGTTTCGGCCGTCGCGGCGGACCTGGGGGTAGAGAACGGCAACGCACGACGCGCCGAGAAGGCCACCGACGACCTCGAGGCCGAACGTGGCGACCGCCTCGGCGAACAGGTGCGGGCCGCTCGCCCGGTGGTGGGCGGAGAGGGTCACCGCGGCGTCCCCGAACATCACGTTCGCCACCGTCGCGCCCGTGATGCCCCCGGCGAGCTGCGCGGCGATGTAGGACGCGGAGTCACGGGTGGACACGCCTCGGAAGAGCCGGTCGACGAGGGTGATCACCGGGTTGAGGTGGGCGCCCGAAACGGGGCCGATCACGAGGATGATCGCCGTCAGAGCGGCCGCGGTCGCGAGTGTGTTCTCGAGGAGCTCGAGCTCGGTCTGGTGGGGGGACAGGCGCTGCGCGGCGATGCCCGAACCGACGATCGCCGCGACGAGCAACGCCGTGCCGACGAACTCGGCGAGCGCCTTGTGGGCCCGGTCCCCCTTCGCCCCGGTCGGCGCCGTGGCGGCCCGCCCGGTCAGGAGGGCGCGCGACGAACAGCTCGCCGGAAATGCCCTGCCGCCCCCTGTCGTCACGCTGACCTCGCTAGATTTACGGATGTCGATGTGAGAGTATCATCGTCAAATTGATCCTTGTCAATGAGAGGATGGTGCCGTGACGAAGGACGCGACCCGGGCGACCCCGGTGGTCGACCCCGGGCCCTGTTGCGCCCCGCTCGCCGTGGGTCCGCTCGACGAGGTCGGGTCCACCCAGCTCGCCGGGGTCCTCGGGGCGATGGCCGACCCCGTGCGGTTGCGCCTGCTCTCGATCATCGCGGCCTCGGGGGAGGTGTGCAGCTGCAACCTCGAGGCGCCCCTCGGCAAGAGCCAGCCGACGATCTCGCACCACACGAGCGTGCTCGCCGCCGCCGGGCTCATCGTCGGCCACAAGCGCGGTCGGTGGACCTGGTGGGAAATCGTTCCCGAACAGCTGGCGATGGTGCGCCGCTTCCTCGGCGGCTCGTAGCGATCTCGCCGGCGGCGCGGATCGTCCGGTAATCCGCGCCGGGTCGTTTTCCGCGGGTTCCGCCGCGTCGCGGAACGGCACCTCGAACGCGTTGCGGGGCCGGTCCGGGCCCCGGCCGCGGTGTTCTCGGCCGGGACCGGGTGAGTTCCGACGGAGCGGCCGAGAAGTGGCATCCTTGAGCGGACGTGAAGCGGGTCCCGTGAGGCCCGAACGGACGATGGGGAGCGCGGTGGTTGAGCCAGAGCGGCGGTCGGCACGCCCCGGGGGGCGTGTCTTCATCCCGCGCTCACAGGTCCTCAACGCGGCCGACGTCCGTCGCGCGCTCGTCCGGATCGCGCACGAGATCCTCGAACGCAACCACGGCGCTGACGGGATCGTCGTCGTCGGACTGCAGACCGGAGGGGTTCCGCTCGCCCGCCGCCTTGTCGCGGAGATCGCGCACATCGACGGCGCCGCCGTCCCGCTCGGTTTGCTCGACACCGGGGCCTATCGCGACGACAAGGGCATCCGCCCGGTTGTCCGCCAGACGACGACCGAGATCCCGGTCGACCTCGACGGTCGCGTCGTCGTGCTCGTCGACGACGTGCTCTTCACAGGAAGGACGGTTCGCGCCGCGCTCGACGCCCTGGCGGACCACGGGCGCGCCCACGCGGTGCAACTGGCGGTGATGGTCGACCGGGGCCATCGGGAGCTGCCGATCCGGCCGGACTACGTCGGCAAGAACCTGCCGACGCGCCTCGACGAGGTCGTGGTCGTGAGCGAGGACGGGGTCGCGATCGGCGACCTCTGCGAGGACTGAGTGGCCGTGACGAGCCCTTGCTCGTCCCGACCGCCCTGTCGCGGCGCCATCACCGACCGGCGCGGCGCGTTCCTCCGCCCGGAGGGTCGCGACGGTCGGACGGGGCCACGAGATCGAGGGAGGCAACGTGTCTGAGTACGCAGGTCCGAGCTTTCACGGTCCGCGGCGCCTCCTCGTCGCGGGAGGGACGGTCGTCGACGCGACCGGTGAGCGTCGCGGCGATGTGCTCGTGGAGGACGACCGGATCGCCGCGGTCGGCGTGGGGATCGATGCGCCGCCCGGCACCGTCGTCCTCGAGGCGTCGGGCTGCGTCGTCACGCCGGGACTTGTCGACCTCCACACCCATCTGCGCGAACCCGGTGATGAGGCGGCGGAGACGGTCGATACCGGGGCGCGCGCCGCGTCCCTCGGCGGCTACACGGCCGTCGTCGCCATGCCGAACACCGAGCCGGCGATCGACTCGGCCGCGGCCGTGCGCGATGTCCTCGCCCGGGGCCGCGGCGCGTGCGCCGACGTCGCCGTCGCGGGGGCGATCACCGTCGGGCGGATGGGCGAGCGCGTCGCGCCGCTCGCCGAGATGGCCGCGCTCGGCGTCCGCCTCTTCACCGACGACGGAAACGGGGTCCAGGACGGCGACGTGCTGCGGTTGGCCCTCAGCCAGGCGCGCGGCCTCGGCGTGATCCTCGCCGAGCACTGCCAGGACAACGCGCTCGCCGCGGGAGGCCAGATGCACGAAGGTGACTGGTCGCGCCGGCTCGGGATCCCGGGCCAACCCCCCGCCGCCGAGGAGGCGATGCTCGCCCGCGACATCGCGCTCGTCCGGGAGACCGCCGCGGCGATGCACTTCCTGCACCTGTCGACCGCCGGCTCCGTCGCCCTGGTGCGGGCGGCGAAGGCCGAGGGTCTGTCCGTGACGGCCGAGGCGACACCACACCACCTCGTCCTCACCGACGCCCTTGTTGCCTCGCGCGACGCGCTGTTCAAGGTCGCCCCGCCGCTGCGCAGTGCGGCCGACACCGCCGCGCTGCGGGCGGCGTGCCGGGACGGGGTCATCGACGTCATCTCGACCGACCACGCGCCCCACGTCGCCGAGAAGAAGGCGGCGCCGTTCGCCGAAGCCCCACCGGGCATGCTCGGGCTGGAGACCGCGCTCGCTGTCGCCTACGACGCCTTCGTCGCCTCGCCGGCTGACGCCGAACCGATCTCGCTCGCCGAGCTGTTCGCCCTGTTGTCGTGGCGCCCGGCGGCGCTCGGCGGGCTCGGCCGGTCCCTCGGCCACGGCGGCCCGATCGCGCCCGGAGGCCGTGCCCACCTGTGCGTGTTCGACCCGACCGCGACCTGGACGGTCGACCGCCGGGCGCTGGCGAGCCGGTCGCAGAACTCGCCCTACGACGGGATGACCCTCGGCGGGCGGGTCCGCCACACGGTGCTCGCCGGGGAGCCGGTCGTCGTCGACGGGCAGGCGCAGCGGTGACCCGGCGCGCGACGGACCGGGTGCGACGCCGGCCGGCGGGGCTCCTCGTGCTCGCCGACGGGACGACGTTCGAAGGCGAGGCGATCGGGGTCACCGCCACGGGGGCGCGACCGGTCCAGTCGGGCGAGCTCGTCTTCAACACGGCGATGGCCGGCTACCAGGAGATCATCACCGACCCGTCCTACGCGGGACAGGTGATCGCCTTCACCTACCCGCACATCGGCAACTACGGCGTGACTGCGGCCGACGACGAGTCCCCCCGCCCGTACTGCCGCGGAGTCGTCGTGCGCGACCTCGTCGCGCGGCCGAGCAACTGGCGTGCCAGCGGCGACCTCGAGTCGTTCCTCGTCGAGAACGGCGTCGGCGGGCTAACCGACGTTGACACCCGGCGGCTCACGCGTCACGTGCGGGAGGCCGGTGCGATGCCGTGCGCCTTCGGGACCGCCCGGCAGGCGGACCTCGTCGCCGCGGCCCGCGCGGAACCCGGCACCGAGGGGCAGGACCTCGTCGCCGAGGTGACGACGGCATCCCCCTACGAGGTCGCGGGCGGGCCGTTGCGCGTCGTCGCCTACGACTTCGGGATCAAGCGGTCGATCCTCGCCCAGCTCGCGCACCTGGCCACCGTCGAGGTCGTCCCGGCGACGACGCCGCCCGGCGAGATCCTCGCCCGGCGACCCGACGGCGTCTTTTTGTCGAACGGTCCTGGCGACCCCGCCGCGCTCGGCCATCTCGTCGACTCGGTGCGGAGGATCCTCGGGGTCGTCCCGGTCTTCGGGGTCTGCCTCGGCCACCAGCTGCTCGGCGCCGCCCTCGGCGGGAGCACGTACAAGCTCCCCTTCGGCCATCACGGCGCCAACCACCCGGTGCGGCGGCTCGCCACCGGGACGGTCGAGGTGACGAGCCAGAACCACGGCTACGCCGTCGTCGCCGGCACGATCCCCGGTGCCGAGGTCACCCACGTCAACCTCAACGACCAGGTCATCGAGGGCCTCGCCTGCCGGGACATCCCGGCGTTCAGCGTCCAGTACCACCCGGAGGCGGGACCCGGACCGCATGACGCGCGCTACCTCTTTGCCGAGTTTCGCCGCCTCATGGAGGCGCACCGGTGAGCGGTGTCGTCGACGAGGTGGCGGTCTGATGGGCCGCCGGGAAGACATCAGATCGGTCCTCGTCGTCGGCTCCGGCCCGATCGTGATCGGTCAGGCCTGTGAGTTCGACTACTCGGGGACGCAGGCCTGCCGGGCGCTCACCGAAGAGGGCATCCGGGTCGTCCTCGTGAACTCGAACCCGGCGACGATCATGACGGACCCGGGCATCGCCGACCGGACCTACATCGAACCGCTCGAGCCCGAGGTGCTCCGGGTCATCATCGAGCGGGAACGGCCCGATGCCATCCTGCCGACGATGGGCGGCCAGACGGCCCTCAACCTCTCGATGGCGCTGGCGCGCTCCGGCGCGCTCGCGGCACTCGGCGTCGAGATGATCGGGGCGAACGCCGAGGCGATCGCCACCGCCGAGGACCGGGAGCTGTTCAAGGCGGCGATGACCGGGATCGGGCTCGAGGTCCCGGAATCGGGTTTCGCCCACTCGACCGAGGAAGCGCTCGCCGTCGGCGATGAGGTCGGCTACCCGGTGATGATCCGCCCGTCGTTCATCCTCGGCGGTGAGGGGACGGGGATCGCGGCGGACCGCGACGAGCTCGTCCGGCTCGCCACGGCGGGGCTCGCGGCGAGCCCGATCGGCGAGATCCTCGTCGAGCGCTCGATCGTCGGCTGGAAGGAGTTCGAGCTCGAGGTGATGCGCGACCGCCAGGACAACTGCGTCGTCGTCTGCTCGATCGAGAACCTCGACGCGATGGGCGTCCACACGGGCGACTCGATCACCGTCGCCCCGGCCCAGACGCTCTCGGACGTCGAGTACCAGCAGATGCGCGACGCCGCGTTCGCCTGCATCCGGCGGGTCGGCGTGGAGACCGGGGGCTCGAACATCCAGTTCGCCGTCGAGCCCGCGACGGGGCACCAGCTCGTCATCGAGATGAACCCGCGGGTGTCACGTTCCTCGGCGCTCGCCTCGAAAGCGACGGGATTCCCGATCGCGAAGGTCGCGGCGCGTCTCGCGATCGGCTACACGCTCGACGAGATCCGCAACGACATCACGAGAGCGACCCCGGCGTGCTTCGAGCCGACGATCGACTATGTCGTGACGAAGGTGCCGCGTTGGGCCTTCGAGAAGCTCCCCGGCGTGTCCGGCCGCCTCGGCACGCGCATGCAGTCGGTCGGCGAGGTAATGGCGATCGGCCGCACCTTCGCCGAATCGCTGCAGAAGGCCCTGCGCGGGCTCGAACAGGGCCGGTTCGGGCTGAACTGCGACCCCGCGGAGGTCCTCGTCGACCTGCCCGTGGACCAACTGCTCGACCAGGCGTCATCGCCGACCCCCTCGCGCATCTTCGAGGTCGAAGCCGCCCTGCGGCGCGGCGCGACCGTCGACGAAGTCGCCACGGCGACGGGGATCGACCCGTGGTTCCTCGACCGGATCGACGAGATCGTCGCCGTCCGCCGCCGCCTCGACGGGCTGTCCGGCTCGGCCCGCGCGCTCCGCGGACTGGCGCGACCCGACTGGCTGGCGCTCAAGCGGGCGGGCTTCTCGGACGCGCAGATCGCCTGGCGGCTCGGAGTCGGCGAAGCCGAGGTGCGCCGGGCGCGGGTCGCCTCGGGCGTCGAGGTGACCTTCAAGACGGTCGACACCTGCGGTGCCGAGTTCGCGGCCGAGACGCCGTACTACTACTCGAGCTACGAGGACGAGTCCGAGGTGCGTTCCTCGACCACCCCCCGGGTCGTGATCCTCGGTTCCGGACCGAACCGGATCGGGCAGGGCATCGAATTCGACTACTGCTGCGTCCACGCCTCGATGGCGCTCGCCGAGGCCGGCTACGAGACGGTGATGGTGAACTGCAACCCGGAGACCGTCTCCACGGACTACGACACCTCGGACCGGCTCTACTTCGAGCCGATCACCGAGGAGGACGTCGCCGCGGTGATCGCCGCGGAGTCCCGGGCCGGCACGGGGGGAGTGGCCGGCGTCATCGTCAGCCTCGGGGGCCAGACACCCCTGAAACTCGCCGGGATCCTGCCGGAGTCGCTCATCCTGGGGACGAGCGCCGCGTCGATCGACCTTGCGGAGGACCGGGAGCGTTTCGGCGCGCTGCTCGATCGCCTCGGCATCGCCCAACCCCCGGGCGCTACCGCGCGCACCGTGCAGGAGGCGCGCGAGGTCGCGGCCGCGATCGGCTACCCGGTGCTCGTCCGGCCGAGCTACGTGCTCGGCGGCCGGGCGATGGAGATCGTCTACGACGAGGCGAGCCTCGGCGACGCGATGGCGGCGTTGTTCGGCTTCGACCGCACAGCTGGCCGCCAGGGGGTGGGATCGCTCGAGCGGGAGGGCGGCCTGTCGGCGACGCGGCCGGTCCTCATCGACAGCTTCCTCGAGGACGCGATCGAGGTCGACGTCGACGCGGTGCGTGACGCGGCGGGAGAGCTCCTCGTCGGGGGGGTGCTCGAGCACGTCGAGGAGGCCGGGGTGCACTCGGGCGACTCGGCCTGTGTCATCCCGCCGCCGACGCTTCCCGACGCGACCGTTGCCACGCTCGTCCGCCACACCGCGGCGATCGCCCAGGCGCTCGAGGTGCGCGGCCCGATCAACGTCCAGTTCGCCGTCAAGGCGGGCGACGTCTTCGTCATCGAGGCGAACCCGCGGGCCTCGCGCACGGTCCCGTTCGTCGCCAAGGCGACCGGGGTCCCGCTCGCCAAGATCGCCGCCCGCGTCGTCGTCGGCGCGACGCTCGCCGAGCTGCGCGCCGAGGGACTGATCGAGTCCCCGCCGAGCGGAGCCGCGCGGCCGGTGAGCGTGAAAGAGGCGGTCCTTCCCTTCTCCCGCTTCCCGGAGGTCGACGCGCTGCCGGGACCGGAGATGCGATCGACCGGTGAGGTGATGGGGACGGCACCGACGTTCGGCCTCGCCTTCGCGAAGAGCCAGATCGCCGCCGGTAACCGCCTGCCCGACGCCGGGCGCATCTTCCTGTCGCTCGCCGACCGAGACAAGGAGGGCGGCCTCGAGGCGGCCCGCGCCTTCGTCGGGCTCGGGTTCGCGCTCGTCGCGACCGAGGGCACGGCGGCGTTCCTCGGATCACGCGGCGTCCCGGTCGAGACGGTCGTCGGCAAGCTGACGAACGCCGCGTCGGGGGCCGGTGCGCCCGGCGACGTCGTCGCCCTCATCAACGACGGGTCGATCCAGCTCGTCGTGAACACGCCGCGCGGCCGGGGCGCCCACGCCGACGGCGCCTACATCCGTCGTGCCGCGTCGGCGTGCCGGGTGCCGATCGTGACTACGGTGCAGGCGGCGCGTGCCGCGGCAGCGGGCATCGCTGAATGGAGACGATTCGACTTGAGCGTGACGAGCCTGCAGGAACGCCACGGGACACCGCGGTGAGCACGCTCGGCGCTGTCGACCTCACGACGTCGATCGGCTCGGTCGAGCTCCCCAACCCGGTGATGACGGCGTCGGGCACCTCGGGCCACGGGGCGGAGCTTGCGGCGTACTTCGACCTCTCCACGCTCGGCGCCGTCGTCGTGAAGTCGCTCTCCGCCGAACCCTGGCCCGGGAATCCGCCGCCGCGCTTAAAGCCCGTCGCCGGCGGGATGCTGAACAGCGTCGGACTCCAGGGTCCGGGCGTCGCGGCGTGGCTCGCCCGTGACCTGCCGGCCCTCGAGGCGGCGCGCGCCCGCGTCGTCGTCAGCATCTGGGGAAGGCGCGTGGAGGAGTACGCCCGGGCCGCGGCGCTCATCGCCGGGGCGTCCGACTCGATCATTGCCGTCGAGGTCAACGTGTCGTGCCCGAACCTCGACGACGGCCGGGAGATGTTCGCCCGCTCGCCCAGGGCGACGGCCGAGGTGGTCGAGGCCGCCGCGGCGGCGGGTCTGCCGCGCTGGGTGAAGCTCTCACCGGGGACCGCCAACCTCGTCGAGGTGGCCGCCGCCGCGGTCCGCGCCGGCGCGGCGGCCCTCACGCTCGTGAACACGCTGCCGGGCCTCGCGATCCGGACCGACTCCCGCACCGGCGCGCTCGGCGGGGGCGGCGGCGGGTTGTCGGGACCGGCGCTCCACGCCGTGGCGCTGCGCGCCGTCGCCGACGTTGCGGCGGAGCTCCGGGAGGTGCCGATCATCGGCGTCGGCGGCGTGATGTCGGGCGTCGGGGCCGTCGAATTCCTGCTCGCCGGGGCGCGGGCCGTCCAGGTCGGAACGGCGACGCTCCTCGATCCGCACGCCCCGGCCCGCGTCCTCGCTGAGCTGCGCCGGTGGTGTCGCGCGAACAAGGTCGCGCGCGTCGCGGACCTCGTGGGCAGGGCCCATGGCTGAGCCCGTGCTGCCGGCGCGGCCCGTGCGCGAACGGCTCGTGCTCGCGCTCGACGTTGCGGACCTCGACGCGGCGACGGCGCTCGCGCGCCGTCTCAAACCGTGGTTCGCCGTCGTGAAGGTCGGCCTCGAGCTGTACGTCGCCGGGGGACCGGCGGCGGTCGCGGCGTTCGCCGGGGAGGGATTCGACGTCTTCGTCGACCTGAAGCTGCACGACATCCCGACGACCGTCCGCCGCGCCGCGCGGGCGATCGCGCGCACCGGCGCGCGCTACGCCACGGTCCACGCCGCGGGCGGGGCCGACATGCTCGCCGCGGCGGCGGACGGGTTTCGCGAGGGCGCCGAGGCGGGGCGGGATGTGCCGACGATCGGGCTCGCCATCACCGTCCTCACGAGCGACGCCGAGGCGCCGGGCGCGCTCGTCGTCGAACGGGCCGCGCTCGCCCAGGCCGCCGGCCTCGGCGGCGTTGTCTGTGCGTTGGGGGAGGTCGCCGCGGTGCGTGCCGCTGTGCCCGGGATGATCACCGTCGTGCCCGGAATGCGGCCCATCGGCGTGGCTCGTGACGATCAGCACCGCGCCGGGACGCCCGAGGACGCTTGGCGTGCCGGGGCGGATCTCCTCGTCATCGGGCGCGCGGTGACGCGAGCCGAGAACCCGGTGGAATCCGCGCGGTCACTCGTCGAGGCGCTGGAGTCGATGGCCGCGTCCTGACGGTTGCCGGACTCGGCGGCGGTCGCGTCCGGCGCGGGGGTCGGCAACGCGGAAACCGTGGTCAAGTGGGGCGCGCCGCGCTAACGTCTCGATTCATGCCCCAACCACCAAGCCTCACTCCCGAACAGCGCACGGCCGCGCTCGCCAAGGCGGCACAGGCGCGTAAGGCCCGAGCGGAGATCAAAGACCAGTTGAAAAACGGTCGCGTCACGTTGAGCGGATTGCTCGGTCGGGCCGCTAATGACGACATCGTCGGCAAGATGAAGGTCCTCGCTGTCCTCGAGTCTCTCCCGGGTACCGGCAAGGTGAAGGCCCGCCGGCTCATGGAGCAGGTCGGCATCAGCGAGACGCGTCGACTGCAGGGCCTTGGAGCAAAGCAGCGCAGCGCGCTTCTCGAAGCCATCGGTCGCCCCTGATCCTCGTCGTCTCCGGTCCCGGTGGTGCCGGGAAAGGGACGGTCATCCGCGAGCTCGTCGCCCGCGACCCGAAGCTGTGGCTGTCCCGGTCGTGGACGACGCGCGCCCGTCGCGAGGGTGAGGAAGAGGACGCCTACACCTTCGTCGACCGCCCGACGTTCGAGGCGGCGGTCGACGCCGGAAGGTTCCTCGAACACGTCTCGGTGCTCGGCGAGCTCTACGGGACGCCGGTGCCCGACGCGCCTCCGGGGCGGGACATCGTGCTCGAGATCGATGTCCAGGGCGCCCGGCAGGTGCTCGAACGTTGTGTGGACGTCGTGTGCGTCCTGCTCGTCCCGCCCTCGCCGAGTGGCGCGGCGAAGAGGATGGGAGAACGTGGGGACTCCGAGGCGCACGTTGCGGCGCGCCTCGCACTCGCCGACCGGGAGGTCGAGGCCGGCCGCGCCTTCGCCGACGCGATCGTCGTCAACCACGATGTCGACCAGGCCACCGACGAACTCGCCGGTATACTGGAGAAAGCACGTCGTCGCGCGGATTGACCGCGCGCCCGGGCACGGACTGCGGCGGCGGTGCCCGCGTGCAGAATGTTCTGGCCCACATGGTCGTTTGGCGCGAGCCGCGTCCACACGGTGATCGAGGAGACGATGGCCGAACCACGTAGCACGATGATCGACCCCGCGATCGAGGAGCTCCTCGACAAGGTGGACTCGAAGTTCGCCCTCGTCACGTTGTCCGCGAAACGCGCCCGGCAGATCAACTCGTACTTCAATCAGCTCGGCGAGGGTCTCGGTGCGATCGTCCCGCCGCAGGTCGGATCCGTCGCCCGCAAACCGCTGTCGATCGCCCTCGAGGAGATCGCGGCGTCCAAGGTGCGCGCCGGTGAGCCGGTCGAGGAGGTCGAGCCGGAGATCGCCGGGACCGACGGGGGCGATTCCCCCGCCAGCGAACCCCCGGCCAGTTCGTAGCGGCCGGACCGGGTTACCGGTGTGAGGGTGCGGCGGTGAGCTCGGGCGCCGACGGCGGGCACCGCCCCGGAAAGGACCCGGCCGCCCTCGAGGGGGCGGTCGTCGTCCTCGGCGTCACCGCCGGCATCGCCGCCTACAAGGCCGTCGAGGTCTGTCGTCAGTTGGTCGACCGCGGCGCGCACGTCATTCCCGTCCTCACCCCGGCGGCGACCCGCTTCGTCGGGACGGCGACCTTCTCGGCGCTCGCCTCCGAGCCGGCGCGCACCGAGCTGTTCGACCCACACGACCCGATCCCGCACACCCACCTCGGCCAGGCGGCCGACCTCGTGCTCGTCGCCCCCGCGACGGCGAACTTCCTCGCGGAGACCGCCGCCGGCCTCGCGCACGACCTGCTCGGCGCGGTCCTGCTCGCCACGACCGCCCCGGTCGTCGTCTGCCCGGCGATGCACGCCGAGATGTGGAAGCACCCGTCGGTGGTGGACAACCTCACGACGCTGGCTCGACGCGGGGTCGTCGTCGTGGCCCCGGAGTCCGGGCACCTGGCGGGAGGGGACGAGGGTCCGGGCCGGCTCGCCGACCCGTCCCTCATCGTCGCCGCGGCGGCCGCCGTCCTCGCGTCGGGTCGCGCGCTCGCGGGCGTGCGGGTGCTCGTCACCGCCGGGGGGACGCGCGAACCGATCGATCCCGTCCGCTACATCGGCAACCGGTCGTCGGGACGACAGGGGCACGCGATCGCCGCCGAAGCCCGTCGGAGGGGTGCCACGGTCACCCTCGTGTCGGCTTCGTCGCTCGAACCCCCCCCAGGCGTGGAATTCGTGCCGGTCGAGACCGCGGCCGAGCTTTCCCGGGAGGTCCTCGCCCGCGCCGGGGCGGCGGACGTCGTCGTGATGGCCGCCGCCGTGGCGGACTTCCGCCCGAAAGCGGCGTCTCCCACCAAGCTGAAGAAGGCCGACGGTCCGCCCGAGATCGTGCTCGAACCGACCGAGGACGTCCTCGCCGAGCTCGGTCGCCGCCGGCGGCCCGGACAGGTCCTCGTCGGCTTCGCGGCCGAGACCGGCGACGCCGTCGGGCGGGCCACGGCGAAACTCTCCTCCAAAGGCGTCGACCTGCTCGTCGTCAACGACGTGAGCGTGCCGGGGGTCGGGTTCGAGGCCGAGATGAACGCCGTTACCATCCTTGATGCCAAGGGGGGCCGCACTGACGTGGCGATGGCCCCGAAGCCTACGATTGCCGCCGAGGTGCTCGACGCGGTCGCCCGGCGGCGTAGCGGCGCCTGACGAACCGCCGAGCGAACACCGAACCGCAAGGAGACGCCGTGTCGAGTTACACGTTCACCTCGGAATCGGTCACCGAGGGCCACCCCGACAAGATGGCCGACCAGATCTCCGACGCGGTCCTCGACGCGATCCTCGCCGAGGACCCGATGGGGCGGGTCGCCTGCGAGACGCTGCTCACGACCGGTCTCGTCTGCGTCGTCGGCGAGATCTCGACCACGAGCTACGTCGATATCCCGCGTATCGTGCGCGAGACGGTCTGCGCGACCGGCTTCGACCGCGAGGAGTACGGCTTCGACGGCAACACCTGCGGCGTCATCGTGTCGATCGGCGAGCAGTCCCCGAACATCGACGCCGGGGTGTCGCGCTCGGCCGAGATCCGTCACGGCGAGGCCGACGCGCTCTCGCTTCAGGGGGCGGGCGACCAGGGGATGATGTTCGGCTTCGCCTGCGACGAGACGCCTGACCTGATGCCGGTGCCGATCTGGTTCGCGCACATGCTGGCGCGCCGGCTCGCCGAAGTGCGCCGGGCGAACGTGCTCCCGTACCTGCGGCCCGACGGCAAGACCCAGGTGAGCATCCGTTACGAGGACGGCCGGCCCGCCGAGCTCGAGACGGTGCTCGTGTCGACCCAGCACAAGCCGGGCATCGACCCCGAGACGCTGCTCGTGCCGGACCTCGAAGAGCATGTCGTCCACCCGCTCCTCGCCCTGCTGCCCCAGGAGGTCGTGGCCGAGCGCCACCGCATCCTTTGCAACCCGACCGGCGTGTTCGAGCTCGGCGGCCCGCGCGCCGACTCCGGACTCACCGGGCGCAAGATCATCGTCGACACCTACGGCGGCATGGCCCGCCACGGTGGCGGCGCCTTCTCGGGCAAGGATCCCTCCAAGGTCGACCGCTCCGGTGCCTACGCGGCCCGTTGGGTGGCGAAGCACGTCGTCGCCTCGGGTGCGGCGCGACGGTGCGAGATCCAGGTCGCCTACGCGATCGGCGTCGCACACCCGATCTCGGTGATGGTCGAGACATTCGGCACCGCCGTCGTCGACCCGGTCCGCATCGAGAAGGCCGTCCAGGAGCTGTTCGACCTGCGCCCGGCGGCGATCATCCGCGACCTCGACCTGCGCCGGCCGATCTACCGGAACACCGCCGCCTACGGGCATTTCGGGCGCTCCGAGAAGGAGTTCACCTGGGAGGCGACGCCGCGCGTCGACGACCTTCGCCGGGCGCTCGACCTCTAGCGGCCCGGTGACGACCGGGGCGGTGTCGGCGACCCGCCGGATCGTCGCGGTCCTCCCCGACGTCACGGGTGTCGACCGGAGCTTCGCCTACGCGGTGCCAGCCGCGCTCGCTCCCGCCGTCGAGATCGGCTCGATCGTGCGCGTGCCGCTGCACGGCCGCAAGGTGCGCGGCTGGGTGGTCGGGAGCGCGGACGAGCCGGACGGCTACGAGCTGCGGGAGATCATCGGCGTCGTGTCGCGCGGCCCGTCTGCCGAGCTCGTCGAGCTCGGGCGTTTCGGCGCCTGGCGCTACGCCGGCCGGCTGCGCCCGTTCCTCCTCGCCGGTTCGCCGCGGCGGATCGTGCGTGTCCTGCCGCCGGCCCCTCCGGCCCGCGCGGCCGCCGCCCTTCCGGTGCCGGGGAGCTCCGAGATCGCCGGCGCGACGCTCCGGGCGCTCGCGATGCCGTCGTCGCTGCTCCGCCTCCCGCCCGCGGCCCCCCGGCTCGACGTCGTCACGGAGGCGCTCGACTGGGCCGGTTCGGGGGACACCCTGGTCCTCGTGCCGGCCCGGCGCGACGCCGAAGTGCTCGCCCGGCGGCTCACTGCGCTCGACCGGCGCGTCGCGCTGCAGCCCGAGGCGTGGGCCGAGGCGGCCGCGGGCGGCTGCACCGTCGTCGGGGCGCGGGCGTCGGCGTTCGCACCGGTTGGCCGGCTCGGCCTCGTCGTCGTTCTCGACGCCCACTCCGAGGCGTATGTGGAAGAGCGCGCCCCGACGTGGGACGCGACCGTCCTCGCCGCCGAGCGGGCGCGCCGCGCCGGAGTGCCGTGCCTGCAGGTGAGCCCCTGTCCGACGCTTGTCGGTCTTGCGACGTCGACGCTCGTCACGGTGGCGCCGGAGACCGAGCGGGACGGTTGGGCCACCCTCGAGGTGATCGACCGGCGCGGGGACGACCCCCGGTCGGGCCTTTTCAGCTCCCGTTTTGCCGCGATCGTGCGGGAGTCGCGCTCTGTGCGTCCCGAGGTCCCGGTGGTCTGCGTGCTCAACCGGACCGGCAGGGCGAGGCTGCTCGCCTGCGGCGCGTGTCGCGCGATCGTGCGTTGCGAGCGCTGCGAGGCGGCGCTCGTCGAGGCGGGCGCCGACCGAGAGCTCGCCTGCCCGGTCTGTGGGACAAGGCGGCCGTTCGTGTGCGCGGCCTGCGGGTCGACGCGCCTGAAGCGCCTGCGGCTCGGCACCGCCCGCGCCGCCGAGGAGCTCGCCGCGCTCGTCGGCGAGCCGGTCGACGAGGTCTCGTCCACGGCGGGCCCTCGCGACGACGGGGGCGCGGCCGGGGTCCTCCTCGGCACCGAGGCGGTGCTCCACCGGGTGCGCGTCGCCTCGGTGGTCGTCTTTTTGGACTTCGACCAGGAGCTGGCGGCCCCGCGGCACCGGGCCTGGGAGGAGGCGTTCGGCCTGCTGGCGGTGGCGGGCCGCCTCGTCGGCGGGCGCGGCGGCGGGGGCGGTTTCCACCGAACGCGGGGACGGGTGATCGTACAGACCCGGATTCCGGATCACGTGGTCCTTCGCTCCGCCGATGCCGGTGATCCCGGCCTCCTCGCCGCCGCCGAGGCGACGCGCCGGGCGAGTCTCGGACTGCCGCCCGATCGCGCCCTCGCCCTGATCGCCGGCGCCTCTGCCGCGGCGACCGCCCGGCTGCTCGGTGCCGGTCGGGCCGGCCTCGAGATCGCCGAGCTCGGTCCCGACCGGTTCATGGTCCGGGCGGCGGACTCGCGCCGCCTCGCCGACGAACTCGCCCGGGTCGGCCTGCCGGCAGAAGGGGTGCGGGTCGAGGTGGACCCGGTCCGCCTGTGACCCGCGACGGGCTGCAACGCTTCCGGGCGCGCGGTGTTCTAGAGGCTGTGCAGGGTGCGACGGCGGATAGCGAGGACGAGCTCTGCCGGCGGCTCGCCGGCGACCTCGACGCCGGTTTCGCCGAGCTCGTCGCAACGTACGGGAGCCTCGTGTGCACCGTGGCTGCCCGGGCGACGTTCGGCAACGAGGAAACCGAAGACCTGGCGGCCGAGGCGTTCCTGCGGGCGTACCGGGCGCTGCGCGGTTACGACGCCGCGAGGATCCGCGAGCTGCGCCTGCGCCCCTGGCTCGTGACGATCGCGCTCAATGTCGCGCGCAACGCCCGCCGCGCCGCGTCGCGTCACCCGAGGGCGGACAGTCTCGCCGTCACCGGCGAACCGGTGGCGAGGGGGCGGGACGTCGCCGAGCTCGCCGAGACGGCCGACGCCGCGGGCGAGCTCGCGAAGCGGCTCGCCGCCCTGCCGGCCAAGCAGCGCCTCGCCGTGGTCCTCCGTTACGTCGCCGACCTGCCGGTGCCGGAGATCGCCGCCGTCATGGCGTGCCCCGAGGGAACGGCGAGATCGCACGTCGCCCGGGGCCTCGCCGCCCTGCGCGCCGCGTACGGCGCGGACCGCACCAGCCAAGCGAGACCCGCGGGCCGCCGCGGGGGACAGGAGCCGGACCGATGAACCCGTTGCTCGCCGCGCCGATCGAGGACCAGCTGGCGCAGCTCGCCGTCCGTCCGCCCCGGGGCTTTGCCGACCGCGTCGTCGCGCGCGTCTCGACCGTCGTCGGCCCGACCGGCCCCCTCCGCGTCGCCTGGACGGCGTCGGGAATCTGCGCCGTCGAGTTCGCGTCGCGCCTCGGCGACGCCGACTTCGCCGCCCGGGTCCGCGAGCGGTTCGGACGACCGGTCCTGCCGGCCGACCGCCCCTTGCCGGGCCTGGTGGCCGCCGCCCGCACGGGGAACGCCCGGCGCCTCGCTTTCGACCTCACGGGGCTGACGCCTTTCGAAGTCGCCGTGCTCGAGGCGACGCTTGCGATCCCCGTCGGCGAGATCCGCCCGTACGGGTGGGTGGCCGAGGAGATCGGCCGGCCCCGCGCCGTCCGCGCCGTCGGGTCGGCGCTCGGGCGCAACCCCGTGCCCGTCCTCATCCCCTGCCACCGGGTCACCCGGTCGGACGGCTCGATCGGCAACTACGGGGGTGGTCCGGCGATGAAAGAGGCGCTTTTGAGGGCCGAAAGGGTCAATCTCGACGAGGTCGCCGAGCTCGCCGCGGTGGGCGTCCACTACGTGGGATCGACGACGACGAAGATCTTCTGCCTGCCGAGCTGCCGGCACGCGCGCCAGGTGGCGGCCCGCAACCGCCTCGGCTTCCGCGACCTTCGCGAGGCCGGGTCGGCCGGTTACCGGCCGTGCGAGGACTGCCGGCCGGGGCTCCGTCGGTCGGCGTAGGCGGGCATCCGGGTTCCTGCCGGGCGGATCGCCGCTCTACCCGGCGGGTCGGCAGCGGCGGGGAGCTGCTAACCTGCCCGTGTCGGCATTCGTCGACGCCGGCGTCCGCGTGCGCGGGGCCGGTCCTGTTCTCGGTCCGCGGGGGCGACCCCGGCGGCTGGGGCACGAGATCTACGAGGGTTTGCACGTCCATGCTCGACAAGGCGGCGACGATCGCCGAGTACCGGCTGCACGAGACGGACACGGGTTCGCCCGAGGTCCAGATCGCGGTGCTCTCCGAGCGCATCAACGGTCTTACGGAGCACCTCAAGACGCACAAGGGCGATCACCACACCCGACGTGGTCTTTTGAAGCTCAACGGGCAACGGCGTCGCCTGCTCGATTACGTGCGGGCGAACGACGTCGAGCGCTACCGCGACCTCATCGCGCGCCTCGGCCTCCGCCGCTAGCGCAGGAGCCACCTCCACCGGGCGGGTGCCCGGCGGGGAGAGAGCCGGAAGGCGAGGAGCGCTACCCGGCTGAGTAGGGGTGTTCGACGGTCCCGTCGCCCGGGACGCGTCAGCGCCGCAGACAGCCAACGGCGCCCACCGGCGCCAGCTGCCAGTCGCCGGGTCCTCGGCCCGCTCGAGTGCTCGACGACTGGGAACTGGCGGGCGGGCGCCCCAGCAACCAAGGAGTGATATGGCCGAGGCCATCACCGTTTCCGGCCCGATCAGCGGGTCCACACGTACCCTGTCGTTCGAGACAGGCAAGCTCGCACCGCAAGCAGACGGGGCGGTCGTCGCCCGCATCGGCGACACCATGGTGCTCGTCACCGCGACCGCAGCCCGCAAGGTCCGCGAAGGGCAGGACTTCTTCCCGCTCACCGTCGACATCGAGGAGCGGATGTACGCCGCCGGGAAGATCCCCGGCTCGTTCTTCCGCCGTGAGGGCCGGGCGAGCGACCAGGCGATCCTGACGGCGCGCCTCATCGACCGCCCGCTGCGCCCCTCGTTCCCTGCGGGCTTCCGCAACGAGATCCACATCGTCGGCACGATCCTGGGCGCCGACCAGGAGAACCCCCACGACGTCGTGGCGATCAACGGCGCCTCGGCGGCGCTCATGCTCTCCGGGATCCCCTTCGACGGCCCGATCGGCGCCGTGCGCATCGCCTTCTCGACGTCGGGCGAGTGGCTGCCGCACGCCACCTACCAGGAGGGCGACGCCTCGACCTTCGAGCTCGTCGTCGCCGGCCGGGCCCTCGGGACCGAACCCGGCGCCGAGATCGCGATCATGATGGTCGAGGCCGGCGGGACCGAGAAGGCCTTCGAGTACTTCGACGCCGGCGCGCCCCTGGTCACCGAGGAGGTCATCGCCGGCGGGCTCGAGACGGCCAAGACCTGGATCCGCGAGTCGATCGAGCTGCAACGGGAGCTCGTCGCCAAGGCCGGTTCGAAGCCGACGATCCCCTACGAGGTCTTCGTCGAATACGGCGAAGACGTGCTCGAGCGTGTGGTCGCCGTCGGAGCCGCGCGCATCGAGACGGCGAACGCCATCACGACGAAGGCCGAACGGTCCGACGCGCTCGCCGCGGCCACCGACGAGATCGCCGCCGAGCTCGCCGAGGAGTTCGCCGGGCGCGAGCGCGAGATCTTGGCCGCCGTCCGCTCGCACACGAAGTCGACCGTGCGCCGGCGCATCGTCGAGGAGGGCGTCCGCATCGACGGGCGCGGCCCGACGGACATCCGTCCGCTCTCCGCGGAGGTCGGGCTCATCCCGACCGTGCACGGGTCGGGTCTTTTCCAGCGCGGTGACACCCAGGTGCTGAACGTCGCGACCCTCGGCATGCCGAGGATGAACCAGATGCTGGACACGATCAGCGTCGACGAGTCGAAGCGTTACATGCACCACTACAACTTCCCGCCGTTCTCGACCGGGGAGACCGGCATGATGCGCGGCCCGAAGCGCCGCGAGATCGGCCACGGTCTGCTCGCCGAGCGGGCGCTCCTGCCGGTGATCCCGAGCGAGGCCGACTTCCCGTACACGTTGCGCCTCGTCTCGGACGTCCTCAGCTCGAACGGGTCGACGTCGATGGCGTCGGTCTGCGGTTCGTCGCTGTCGTTGATGGACGCCGGCGTGCCGATCAAGGCGCCGGTCGGCGGGATCGCGATGGGCCTCGTCTACGCCGAGGGCAAGTACACGACGCTGACGGACATCCTCGGGGCCGAGGACGCCTTCGGCGACATGGACTTCAAGGTCGCCGGGACCCGTGACGTCGTGACGGCGTTGCAGCTCGACACGAAGATCGACGGCCTGCCCGCCGAGGTGCTCGCCAAGGCGCTCCGCCAGGCGCGCGACGCCCGTCAGATCGTCCTCGACGTGATGGAGAAGGCGATCGCCCGCCCGGCGGCGACGGTGAAGCCGCACGCGCCGAAGATCGTCACCTTCGAGATCCCGATGGACAAGATCGGCGAGGTCATCGGCCCGAAGGGCAAGGTGATCAACGCGCTCCAGCAGGAGACCGGCGCCGACATCGCGGTCGACGACGACGGGCTGGTCGGCCGGGTGACGATCGGAGCGAAGGAGTCGGTGGCGGTCGACGAGGCCCGGCGCCGGATCGAGCAGATCCTCGACCCGCCGGCCGCCGAGGTCGGCAAGACCTACTCCGGCAAGGTCGTGAACATCACGAAGTTCGGGGCGTTCGTCAACATCCTGCCCGGACGGGACGGCCTGCTCCACATCTCGCGGCTCGGAGGCGGCCGTCGGGTCGACCGGGTCGAGGATGTTCTCGAGCTCGGTCAGTCGGTCGACGTCATCGTGCAGGACATCGACCCGCAAGGGAAGGTCTCGCTCGCCCTCGTCGGCGAGGACGGCGAGCCGATCGGCGGGCGCGAGCCGGCGAGGGCGTTCGGCGACGACGCCCCGCGCCCCGCCCGCCGGGAACGCCCCGACGAGCGCGGCCCGCGTTCCGAGCCGGGTTCCGACAAACCGGCGGACGGGATCAGGCGCGTCTCGTTCGAGGACGAGTTCGAGGCCACGATCGCCGGCGACTTCGGCGACCTCGGCCCGGGCACCACCCCGGCGCGTGCGGACGAGCCACGGTCGAGCCACGGGCCGCGTCGGCGCGGCGGGCCACGACGCTGATCGCCCCCGTGGGCCGATCACGGGCCACCGGGGATCGGCCGACGACCGAGATCTCGACGCTGCCCTGCGGCGTCCAGCTCGTCACGGAGCGCATGGTCGACGTGCGCTCGGCGTGTGTCGGCTTCTGGGTCGGAACCGGGTCGCGCGACGAGACGGACGCGCAGGCGGGAATCTCGCACTTCCTCGAGCACCTGCTCTTCAAGGGCAGCCCGACGCGCAGCGCGCGCTCGATCGCCGAGGCGATCGACGCCGTCGGCGGCGACATGAACGCCTTCACGACGAAGGAGTACACGGCCTTCTACGTGCGGCTGCTCGGCGACGACCTCGACCTCGCGCTCGACATTCTCTCCGACATCGTCTGGAGCCCGGCGTTGCGCACCGAGGAGGTCGACTCGGAACGCCAGGTCATCCTCGAGGAGGTGCTCATGCACCTCGACGAGCCCGCCGACTTCGCCCAGGAGCGCTTCGCCGACGCGTTGTTCCCCGCCCACCCGCTCGGGCGTGAGGTGCTCGGCGACCCCGACGTGATCAAGACGGTGACCGTCGACGAGATCCGCCGGTTCCTCGCCGAGCACTACCGCCCGGCGAACGTCGTCGTCGCCGCGGCCGGCCAGGTCGACCACGAACGCGTCGCCGAAGGTCTCGAGCGCCGCTTCGCCGGTGTCCCCGGGGGCAGCTCGCCGCGGCGGACCCCGCCGTCGGACGAGGTCCGCGCCCTCGACGTGACCGTCCGGGACACGGAGCAGGCGCACCTCGTGCTCGGCGTGCGGGCCCCGGCCCGCCGGCACCCGAGCCGTTTCGCCCTCTCGCTCCTCAACCACGTGCTCGGCGGCGGGATCTCGTCGCGGCTGTTCCAGAAGATCCGTGAGGAGCGCGGCCTCGCCTACTCGATCGTCTCGGAGCGGGCCGGATTCGCCGACAGCGGCGCCCTCGTCGTCTCGGTCGGAACGTCGCCGGACAACGCCGCCAAGGTCGTCGATCTCGTCTTGGCCGAGCTCGACGCGGTCGCCGCGGAGGGGATCTCGGCCGAGGAGCTCGAAAGGGCGAAGGGGCACGTCACGGCGGACCTGTTGCTCGGTCTCGAGGATTCGGGGAACCGTATGTCGCGCCTCGGCGTCGGGTTGCTCCTTTACGACGAGATCCTCTCGGTCGACGAGCACCTCGCCCGCATCGGCGCCGTCACGCTCGACGCGGTCGCCGGGCTCGCCGGCGAGGTGCTCGGTGGCCGCCGTGTCCTGGCCATCGTCGGACCGCCGGGCGTGGGGGACTTCGCCTCACCCAGCTGAGCGCCGGGCGGGGCGAGACTGGCGGGAGACAACTCCACTAAGAAAAGTCACGAGGTGGAGTTCGGACGGGCGGCGGTCGTGGCGGGCGGCGTCCCCGGGGCGTTCTTCGGCGCCTACCTGTCGCGTTGGGTCCCGGCTCGCGCCCTCGGCGTCGCCGTCGCCGGCGTGAACTTCGGCTCGGGCTGCGCCCTCGTCGACTGGATCCCCGGTTCGATCGTCGGCGGCGGTGCGGCGACCCTCCTCGCCGCCTTGACATGGGCGCGCCGGCGCGGGTGACCCTCCGCGTCGCCCCGGCCGCCGAGGAGCCGGCGACCTTGCAGGCGTAGGAGGGGTTCGGCCGCTCGCGCCGTGCCGGATTCGGAGGTATGGCGCGGAAGGGCCGGGATGGCCCAAGCTCGTTCCGTGGATCGCACGGCGGAGTCCCGTCCCCCGGCCGCCCGGCGAGCCCTCCAGGCGTTGCTCGTCGAGCCGCGGCGGTTGGCGGCGATCCGCGAACGCCCCCGCGCGTACTGGTACGCGGTCGGCGCCGTCTGTGTCGGCGCGTTCATGGGGCAGCTCGACGCCAGCATCGTCACGCTCGCCTTCCCCTCGCTCGAGCACGCCTTCCACGCCGGGATCGGGGCCGTCACCTGGGTCGGGCTGAGTTACCTCGTCACCCTCGTGGCGCTCGTCACGCTGGTCGGGCGGTTTGCCGACATGGCCGGACGCAAACTCCTCTACGTCTATGGGTTCGTCGTTTTCGCCGCCGGGTCGGCGGCCTGCGGGCTGGCGCCGGATCTCGTGGCGCTCGATGGCTTCCGCGTCCTCCAGGGCGTCGGCGCGGCGATGCTGCAGGCGAACAGCCTGGCGATCATCAACCTCGCCACGCCGCGCGGCTCGCTTGCCCGCGCCGTCGGCGTGCAGGGGGCCGCCCAGGCGCTCGGGCTGGCGCTCGGGCCGAGCGTCGGCGGGGCGCTCATCGCCGCGGGCGGCTGGCGCCTAATCTTCCTCGTCAACGTGCCCGTCGGCGTCCTGGGCGTCGTCGCCGGGCTGTTTTTCATCCCGCGCTCGCGCGAGCTTCGGGCGCGGGCGCCCCTCGACTGGTCGGGGCTGGGGCTCTTCGTGCCGGCGGTGGCGGCGTTCCTCGTCGCCATCTCCGTGGGCGAGCGCTGGCGGTGGGGATCACCGGGGGTGGTCGCGCTCCTCGCCCTGGGCGTCGCCGCCGGCCTGGGATTTCTCGCCCGGGAGCGGACGGCGCGCCACCCGATGCTCGACCTCGACCTCTTCCGGGTCCGGGCGTTCAGTCTCGGGATCGCGAGCGCCCTGCTCGCCTACCTGGTCACGTTCGGTGTGCTGCTCGTGGCGCCGTTCTGTCTCGAGCGGGCGCTCGCGCTCGGTCCCGGACAGGCCGGTCTCGACCTCATGGTGATGCCGCTCGCCCTCGGCGTGGTCGCGGTCCTCGCCGGGCGGGCCGGCCTGCCGGCGCTCACGACGCTCGGGCTCTTGGTCGTCGCCGCAGCTCTTGGCGTGCTCGTCTTCTCGACCCCGACCTCCGTCCGGCTCGTCGTCGGGCTCGCCGTCGTCGGGGCCGGCCTCGGCCTGTTCACACCCGCCAACAACGCCTCGATCATGTCGGCGGTCCCCCGTGAGCAGTCCGGTGAGGCATCGGGCGTCGTGAACGTCACCCGGGGCGTCGGCACGTCGCTCGGGCTGGCGCTCACCGGTCTCATCTTCGCGATCGGGGGCGGCGACGGGTCGACGACGCCGGGCGTCGTCGCCGGCTACCACGACGCCGCGGCGTTCCTGGCTGTGGCGGCCCTCGTCGCCGCGCTCATCACCTGGGAGCTTCGCGGGCGGGCAGGTGCGCCGGGGCGGCCGGACGCGCCCCGCCCCCCGTCGCCCCGACGGGGCGCGACCCGCCCCCGGCCCGGGGGTCCTATCCGGCGCGCCCGGGCGTGACAGGCGCCGGGTCCGGGGATCGCCGTGCCGGCGCGCCGACCGCCGGCCTGCGTCGCAAGGCGCGTGATCGTGGGCGCGCCGCTGGACAAGAACCGTGGTGGACGGCAAATTCTGGGCGCATCCGAGATTACGAACGCGCTACATTGGCGACCACTACCAGGACCCCAAATTCGAGGGGCAGTGCCCGGAGAGCGATCTCCGCGGGCTTGGAGTGAGGAGGGAGCTACAGCTCATGGTTGCTACCCAAGGCCGGAGACGTTGGCTCTGGCGTGGAGGCTCGGTCGCGGTCTGTGTGGCGATGATCACCACGCTCGGACTCGCGT
>JBEKCO010000015.1:0-34709 GCA_050014835.1 Acidimicrobiales bacterium | reverse complement strand
CCATATCGACGGGAAGGTTTGGCACCTCGATGTCGGCTCGTCGCATCCTGGGGCTGAAGCCGGTCCCAAGGGTTGGGCTGTTCGCCCATTAAAGCGGTACGCGAGCTGGGTTTAGAACGTCGCGAGACAGTTCGGTCCCTATCCGATGCAGCCGTAGGAGATCTGAGGAAGGCTGTCCCTAGTACGAGAGGACCGGGACGGACGCAGCTCTCGTGTGCCAGTTGTCCTGCCAAGGGCATGGCTGGTTTGCGACCTGCGGTTGGGATAAGCGCTGAAAGCATCTAAGCGCGAAGCTCGTTCCAAGATGAGATCTCCCACAGGGTCAACCTGGTAAGGCCCGTGGTTAGATCACCACGTTGATAGGCCGGAGGTGTAAGCGCGGTAACGCGTTCAGCCGACCGGTACTAATCGGCCGAGGGCTTGGACTCTCGCTCGTGCTCGCTATGGAAGGCTCAAAGGGACCGCGGTCACGTGTTCCTTGGAGCGGATCGGATTCACGAATATCCGGACCGCTTGCGAGCTCAGGTTTCCGGTGGCCATAGCGGCGGGGAAACACCCGTTCCCATCCCGAACACGGAAGTTAAGCCCGCCCGCGCCGATGGTACTTGGGGGGCAACTCCCTGGGAGAGTAGGTCGCTGCCGGAATTGATCTCAGATGGGGCCCCCGGTCATGCCGAACGGCATGGTCCGGGGGCCTTGTCGCGTCAGCGCTTCACCGGGCGGCGAGGACCGCCGTCTGCTGCTCGGCCGAGAGCGGCTTGAGGGCCTCGCGCAGCGTGACGCCGGAGGCGCGTGCGGCGCGGGGGGAGCAACCATTCGAAGACCATCCCGGGGCGCTTCCAGGCCGTGTCCCGCAAGACCCAGCCGATCGCCTTGCGGATGAAGAACTCCTTGTCGTCAAGCATCGAGTCCGCGTACCGGGAGAAGCGCTCGAAGTCGCCGGCACCCTGCCGCAGGCCGGGGAGCAGCCCGAGGAGGGCCGATCGGCGGATCCAGAAGTCGTCGTCGCACGCCCACCGGTCGAGCACGGAGCGGAGTTCCGGCCGGCGCTCGACGAGCGGGCCGACGACCGACGCGGCGATCCCGTCGACGAGGGCCCAGGTGCGTGACTCGCGCAGCCACCGTTCCAGGAGCGGTACGTCCTCGGTGTCGAGGAGCTGGCTGTTCAGCTCGAACAGGGCCGCCGCCGTCATGCGGCGTTCGTGCACGGGCCGCGACCAGAGGGAGACCCCGAGAGCGACGAGATCGTCGTGGTCGAGTTCCGGATGCTCACGGCGCACGGCCTTGGCGATCGAGGTGATCACCGGCATCGTCGCGCCGTAGTGGTCGAGCGCGCTCTTCAGGTACGCCTTCTCGCGGACGGCGCGCTCTGGCGACCCCGCGGCGCGCAGTTCGTCGTCGATCTTCTCGGCGAGCGGCCCGACGTCCATCGGCGGAAACGGTAGCCGTGGTGCTCCGGTACGGGGAGCTCTGCGCCGGGGCGTCCCGAAATCGGCGCCGGTTCACGCTCGGCACAGAGCGTGGACCTTGGGCGCGATTGGACAGGCCGATCCGTGCTTAGTAACTTGCCCGCCCATGTCGGATCTGACGCACGCCTCCGCACAGCAGTACGCCGGGCGCAACGTGCCGCGCGAGGGTGCGTCGGTGGCGAGGTGTCTTTGGCAAGCCTGAGCTGAGCCTCGTTCCCGACCGCGAATCGTTCGGTCGGGGGGCACAACCTCAGAGCGGCGCGGACGTCACAATCGTCAGAGGGGTCTTTCCCGCGCGCGGCCTCACGCCCGTCGCCGCGTTCTGCGCCCTGCGGCACCGCCCGGGCGGGGCGTTCCTGTTCGAGTCGGTCGCGCACGACGAAGAACGCGATCGGTGGACGTTCCTCGGTTGCGGAGGGGTCCCCGTCGTGGAGTGGTCCTTTGGCGACGGTGCCGGCGATCCCTACGACGCGTTGCGGCGGGAGCTCGTGTGGCGGGACGGATCCGATTTCGCCGACGCACCTCCTTTCGTGAGCGGGCTCGTCGGTTTCCTTTCCTACGAGACGGCGCACCTCATCGAGCCGCGGGTCCCGGTGGGCACCTCGCCGGAGGCCTTCCCTGACGCCCTCTTCGTCCGGTGCGCGGCGATCGTCGCCTTCGACCACCGGCTCGATCTCGTCCACGTGATCGTCGAGGCGGGCACCACTCCGGGAGGCGACCCGGACGCCGCCTACGCCGGGGCGGTACGGGAGATCCACGCGATCGTCGACGAGATCCGAGCCGCCGAGGCGGACGGGGAACGAGAAGCCCGGCAGGCGGCGCGGCCGGCCTTCGTGGCGGTCGAGCCCGAACGTCCCGCCGCCGAGTACGAGCGCGCCGTCGCCCGTGCGAAGGAGTACATCGAGGCGGGCGACTGCCAACAGGTCGTCATCTCCCAGCGCTTCAGCGCGCGCCTCGAGATCGACCCGTTCGCGATCTACCGGGAGCTCCGCCTCCTGAACCCGTCGCCCTATCTGTTCTATTTCGAATACGACGGAAGGGCTCTCGTCGGCAGTTCCCCGGAGGCGCTGGCGCGGATCCGAGATCGCGAGCTCGTCGTGCGCCCGATCGCCGGCACACGGCCCCGGGGACGTGATCTTGCCGAGGACGATCAGCTCATCGAGGAGCTGCTCGCCGATCCGAAGGAGAACGCCGAGCACGTCATGCTCGTCGACCTCGCCCGCAACGACGTCGGGCGTGTCGCCGAGGTCGGCACCGTGCGTGTCGACCTGTTCCGCACCGTCGAGAAGTACTCGCACGTGATGCACATGGTCTCGCAGGTACGCGGGCGGCTCTCGGAGGGTGTCGGCACGATCGACGCGCTGCGAGCCGTCTTCCCGGCAGGAACGGTGACGGGGGCGCCGAAGGTGCGCGCGATGGAGATCATCGCCGAGCTCGAAGGGCGCGGCCGCGGTCCGTACGCGGGCTGTGTCGGTTACCTCGGCGACGACGGCAACATGGACATGGCGATCGTCATCCGGACGCTGCTCTATGCGTCCGGCTCGCTCGCCGTCCAGGCTGGTGCCGGGATCGTCTACAACTCCGATCCCGTGACCGAACAGGCCGAGACGGTGCACAAGGCGAACGCGCTCCTTGTCGCTGTGCTCCGGGCGCAGCGCCGCGGGGCGAGAACCCGAGCGGCGCGATGAGCACGGTCCTCGTCATCGACAACTACGACTCGTTCACGTACAACCTCGTGCAGTACCTGGGCGAGCTCGGCGCATCGGTCGTCGTGCACCGCAACGACGCGATCGGGATCGCGGCAGTCGAGAGCCTCGGCGCCGACGGCATCGTCATCTCACCCGGACCGTGCACCCCCGACTCAGCCGGGATCAGTGTCGAGCTCGTCCGTCGATTCGCCGGAACCGTGCCGGTGCTCGGCGTGTGCCTCGGCCATCAGGCGATCGGGGCGGCCTTCGGCGCGCGTGTCGTGCGCAACCACCGCATCCTCCACGGCAAGACGAGCGAGATCCACCATTCCGCTGTCGGCGTCCTATCGGACCTGCCGAACCCGTTCGTCGCCGGTCGCTACCACTCACTCGTCATCGAGGCCTCGTCGCTACCCGACGAGCTCGACGTCACCGCCTGGACGGATCAAGGAGAGATCATGGGAATAAGACACCGGGAACACGACGTCACGGGCGTCCAGTTCCATCCGGAATCCGTGCTCACGCCCGACGGCAAGCAACTGCTCGCCAACTGGCTGGGAAGCGTGGGGGGTCGGCCATGAGTGCGGTACTGGACGCCCTGCGCGCAGCGACGTCCCGGCGCGATCTCACCGGGGACGAGATGACGGCGGCGATGGAGCAGATCGCGGGGGGCGACGCCGACCAGATCCAGGTCGGCGCGCTCCTCACCGCATTGCGCACAAAGGGCGAGACGGCAGAGGAGATCAGCTCCGCCGCCCGGGTGATGCGCCGTCACGCCAAGAAGGTGGACGTGGAGGCGGTCGACGTCGTCGACACCTGCGGCACCGGCGGGGACGGTGCGAACACCTTCAACATCTCCACGGCTGCGGCCATCGTCGCCGCGGCGGCGGGGGCGTCGGTCGCGAAGCACGGCAACCGTTCGGCGTCGTCGCGTTGCGGATCCGCGGATGTGCTCGAGGAGCTCGGCGTCGTGCTCGGCGACTCGAACGTCTTCTTGCGGTGCCTGCACAAAGCGCGCCTCGGGTTCCTCTTCGCACCCCACCACCACTCGGCGTTCAAGGCGGTGGGGGCGACACGCGCCGCGCTGGGAGTGCCGACGATCTTCAACCTCATCGGACCGTTGGCGAATCCGGCCTCTGCGAGGCGGCAGGTCGTCGGCGTGTCGACCGAGGGTCACGTGCCGCTCGTCGCCGAGGCCCTGCGGTCGCTCGGCGCCGAGCACGCGCTCGTCGTGCACGGCGACGGGACCGACGAGATCGCCGTCAGCGGCCCCACGCTCGTGCACGAGGTGCGCCGGGGCTCCGTGGGAGCGTTCACCCTCACCCCGGAGCAACTCGGCGTGTCGACGTGGCGACGGGAGGACCTGCGCGGCGGCGACGCGACCCAAAACGCGGACATCTGCCGCCGGGTCCTATCGGGCGAGCGCGGCGGCCCCCGTGACGCCGTGCTCGCGAACGCGGGGGCCGCGCTCTACGTCGCTGGCCGGGTGTCGTCGATCCGGGAGGGCGTCGCACTCTCGGCGCGGGTGATCGACGACGGAAGCGCGCGCCGCACCCTGGAGACGGTCGTCGAGGTGTCGAGGGGCTCATGACCGGGCTGTCGGCGATCGTCGAACGGAAGCGGGCCGAGGTCGCGGCCGCGAAGTCACGCCTGCCGATCGCCGAGCTCGAGGCCCGGCTCGACGCGCTCCCCGCGTGCCGTGGGTTCGCGGCGCGACTGTCCGGGCGCGGCGGGCCAACCCGCGTCGTCGCGGAGATCAAGCGGGCGTCTCCGTCGGCGGGGGTGATCGGCCCCGACCTGGAGATCGCCGCACTCGCCAGGACCTACGGGGTTCGCGGGGCGAGCGCGATCTCGGTCCTCACCGACGCGGTCGGCTTCGACGGCAGCCTCGACGACCTGCGCGTCGTGCGAGACGAAGTCGACGTTCCACTCCTTCGCAAGGACTTCATCGTCGACCGCTACCAGCTCGTCGAGGCGCGCTGCGCGGGGGCGGACGCGGTGCTGCTCATCGTGCGGGTGCTCCCGCCCGGGCAGCTGCAGGAGCTCCACGACGAGGCGGTGGGGCTCGGTCTCGAGGTGCTCGTCGAGGCCCACGACGAGGCCGAGCTCGAGCTGGCGAACGCGATCGACGGCGCCCGGATGATGGGGATAAACAGCCGGAACCTCGACTCGTTCGAGGTCGACCTCGCGACGGTCGAACGACTTGCGCCAATGACGCGTCCCGACGTCGCGGTGGTCGCGGAAAGCGGGATCCGCCGGTCCGCGGACGTGTCGCGGCTACGCGCCGCGGGGCTTGCGAACTTCCTCGTCGGCGAGGCGCTCGTCCGCTCGTCCGATCCCGGCGCGCTGCTCGCCGAGTTGCTCGGGACCCGCTGACGATGCCGACCGCCGTGAAGATCTGCGGCATCACCCGTGCCGAGGACGCCCTCGTGGCGGTCGAATGCGGTGCCGCGGCGGTCGGGTTCAACTTCTGGCCGGGATCCCCGAGATCCTGTGACGTCGCCGTCGCGGCGGGGATCATCGCCGCGCTGCCGGACGCGGTTTGCAAAGTTGGCGTCTTCGTCGACGAGTCGCCGCGCCGCATTAACGGGATCGCGCGGGAAGCCGGGCTGAGCGCGGTCCAGCTGCACGGCAACGAGTCGCCGCGGGACTGCGCGGCCTGCGCGCTGCCCGTCATCAAGGCGATCGCCGTGGATGGCCCCGTCGACGCCGCACGGCTCGCCGGTTACGACGTCGCGGCGTTCCTGTTCGACTCGTCGAGCCGGCTGCGCGGAGGAAGCGGGGTGACGTTCGACTGGGCGCACCTCACCCGCCTGGAGGTGACGGTGCCCGTCGTGCTCGCCGGGGGGCTCACGCCCGCCAACGTGGCCGCGGCGATCACCGCGGTGCGTCCGGCCGCCGTCGACGTCTCGAGTGGCGTCGAGTCGAGCCCGGGGATCAAGGACCACGGAGCCATCGCGGCGTTCATCGCCGCGGCGCAAGGAGCCGTATGACGACCGACATGGCAGCAGACGACCAGGGCTGGTTCGGCCCCTACGGCGGACGGTTCGTGCCGGAGACCCTCGTGCCCGCCCTCGACGAGCTCGAGGCGGCCTGGCGCGCCGCCCGGGTCGACCCAGGCTTCCGGGCCGAGCTTGCCGCCCTGCTCTCGGATTTCGCCGGGAGGCCGACGCCGCTTTCGGAGGCGAGCCGGATGGCAGCAGACTGCGGTGGGGCGCGCATCTACCTCAAGCGGGAGGACCTCGCCCACACGGGCGCGCACAAGATCAACAACACGCTCGGACAGGTGCTGCTCGCCAGGCGGACGGGCAAGACGCGTGTCATCGCCGAGACCGGAGCGGGCCAGCACGGCGTGGCGACCGCGACCGCGTGCGCGCTGTTCGGGATCGACTGCGAGATCTTCATGGGAAGCGTCGACGTGCGGCGCCAGGCGCTGAACGTCACGCGCATGGAGTTGCTCGGCGCCCGGGTCATCGAGGTCACCTCGGGGTCCCAGACCCTCAAAGACGCGATGAACGAGGCGATCCGGGACTGGATCGCGACCTCGGCGACGACGCACTACGTGATCGGCTCGGTCGCCGGCCCGCACCCCTACCCGTCGATGGTCGCCGAGTTCCAGTCGGTGATCGGGACTGAGGCCCGCGCCCAATGCCTCGAGCGCACGGGCAGGTTGCCGTCGGCGGTCGTCGCCTGCGTCGGAGGCGGCTCGAACGCCATGGGCGTCTTCGGCGCCTTCCTCGCAGACGACGTGAGGCTCGTCGCCGTCGAGGCGGGGGGTGAGGGGATCGCCAGCGGCCGGCACGGGGCGTCGCTCGGGTTCGGCCGCCCCGGCGTCCTCCACGGCTCGCGGAGCTACGTGCTCCAAGACGACGACGGCCAGATCACCGAGGCCCACTCGGTGAGCGCCGGCCTCGACTATCCCGGCGTCGGGCCGCAGCTCGCCTACTTGCGCGACCAGGGACGGATCACGGTCACCTACGCGACCGACGCCGAGGCCGTCGGGGCCGTCGCCTACCTCGCCCGTACCGAGGGCATCATCCCCGCCCTCGAGAGCGCCCACGCCGTTGTCGAGGCCCGTAAGCTCGCCGCGTCGCTCGGTCCCGACGACGTCGTCCTCGTGAACGTGTCGGGCCGCGGGGACAAGGATGTGGGGGAGCTGGCCCGGATCGCCGAGAACTCCGTCGCCGGGTCCCCGTCATGACGGCGCCGTCCCGGCTCGCGGCGACGTTCGCCGCGTCCCGCGCCGAACACCGCAGCGCGCTTGTCACCTACGTGATGGCGGGCGATCCGGACCTGGAGGAGTCGACGCGCCTCGCCCGGGCCTGCATCGAGGGCGGTGCCGACATCGTCGAGCTCGGCATCCCGTTCTCCGACCCGCTCGCCGACGGGCCCGTCATCCAGCGGGCCGCGCACCGTGCCCTCAGGGCCGGCACGCGGCTCGGCGACGTGCTCGGCGTGGCGGCGGCGCTCCGGGAGGAAAGCGCGACGCCGATCGTGCTCATGGGGTACCTGAACCCGATCCTCGCGATGGGGGAGGAGGCGTTCTTCACGGCGTGCCGCGACCGGGGCGTCGACGCCGTCATCATCCCGGATCTTCTGCCCGAGGCCGCCGGCGCGCTCGGCGAGCTCGCCCGCCGGGCCGGCGTCGGCCTCGTCTTCATGGTCGCCACCGGGACGAGCCCGGAGCGCCGCACCCGGGCGATCCGGGCCGCGACAGCCTTCGTCTACCTCACGGCGGTCGACGGGGTGACGGGCGTGCGGTCGGAACTGCCGACCGGGATCACGCAGGCGGTCACCGAGTTGCGGGCGGCGGGCGATGCACCGGTCGTCGTCGGATTCGGCATCTCGCGACCGGGCCACGTCGCCGCGCTCACCGGTGTCGCCGACGGGGTCGTCGTGGGGAGCGCCATCGTCGATCTCATCGGGGGCGAGTTGGATCCTCTACGGCGTCGCGAGGCGGTTCGTACACTGGTGGCGGCCCTGCGCCGCTCGACGGTCAAATAGCGAGAAGATCCACAAAGGTTGGAGTCCCGAGCATGCGCCTTCAGACGGTCGCCGGTGCTCCGGTCGACTACCCGGATCTCCCACGCGACGCTCCGGTTTGCGTCGAGGTCATGTCGTGCGCCCCGTCCGGGGACGTCGAGGGCCTCGTCGACGAGCTGCGCGCGCTCTGCGCGGCGAGCCTCGCCGTGCAGATCAAGGCCGGCAAGCCGGTCGTCAAGCTGCTCAACCTCACCGGGCTCGCCAGCAGGCCCGATTTCCGCGAGCGGCTCGAGCCGATGCTCAACGTGCTGTCGGGACTCGTCCAGGACCCCGCGTTCGCGCCCCTCGTGCTACTGAAAGAAGCGATCGACGAGGTCGCGCCGCGGTTCGACGAGCGGTTCGGTTCCCTGCCCGGCGAGCTCGAGAGGATCGACGCCTTCGTCCGCGCCCTCGGGCTGGAGAGCTCTGCGCCCGAGCTCACCCGGCCCTCGATCCACGTCGCGCTCGACCAGGCGGGTTCGCCGGGCGCCCTCGCCGGAGGGGTGTCGTTGCGCCCGGACGAGATGTCACCCGTGCTCGCCGGCGTGGCCCACTGGTGGACGGACCACGACAGCGCCGTGTCGGCGCGACTGTGCCGGGCGGATTTCCACAAGGAGCTGGTCGGGCCGCGCGCCCTCGTGCCGCTGCGCTACGTGCGCGACGCGGCGGAATCCCGCGTCGACGGCGTGACGCGCCGGGCGATCCGCCCGGTCATCGGGAATGACGCCGGAGGCGGCTTCAGCCTGCGCTGCGCCGGCGACGTCGCCGGGACCCCGGACTACCGGCGGGTCCTGCTCGCCGCGACCTTCGAGAGCGTCGGCGCGCTGCTCGACCAGCTCCCGATCACCGGTTCGCCGTGGCGCGGGGCGACGCGGACGACCGACGAGCGGACGCCGTGAGCGGGGAACGGCCCGTGCTCGTCGTCGTTGGCGCGGCCGGTGGGATGGGGGGCTGGCTGTGCCGCCACCTGTTCGCCGTCGCCGACTGGGACCACGTCGTCCTCCTCGACCGCGACCCCGGGATCTTCGGCCTCGATCCCGGGTTCCGCTGTGCGGTCCGCACCGGCGTCGTCCGCTACGACGACGGGTTCGCTGCGACCGAGGAGTCCGGGGCGACGATCGACCTCTCGAAGGAATCCGCGCGGGTCTGCCTCGCCATCCCGCAGTCGGAGCTCCCGCGGGTCGCCGCCTACCTCCTCCCGGTCCTGCCGGCGAGCTCGGTCGTGTTCGACACTTCCTCCGCCAAGGTCGCCGCGCTGGCGACGCTGCGGGCCGCGCGTCGCGACGTCTCCGTGTTCGGCATCCACCCGCTCTTCGGGCCGACGGTCGCGTCGATGGACGGCCAGACGGTCGTCGTCTGCCCCTCGCAGGCGGCGCCGGCCGCCCACGACTGGCTCGTCGGACTCATCACGGCGGCCGGCGGCATCGTCGAGCTCGCCGGCCCCGAGGAACACGACCGGGTCATGGCCTACGTCCAGGCGGCGTCGCACCAGGCGCTCCTCGCCTTCGCCGATGTCATCGCCAACTCGGGCCACGACATCGAGGCCGAGCTGTGGAGGTTGCGCACCCCCGTGTTCGAGACGCTGCTCGGGCTCGCCTCCCGGGTCCTCAGCCCTGGCCAGGAGGAGACGACGGCGGCGATCGAGCTCTCGACCGACGGCGCCCGGGTCGCGGCCGAGTTCGACCTCGCCCTCGAGCGGCTGCGGTCGGCCGTGCGGACCGACGACCTGCAGAGCATCTCCTCGTACATCGCGTCGACCCGGGCGGCCTTCGGGGGCACCTTCTTCACGACGCTGCAGCAGGCCTCGAACCTCGCGGTGGGGGCGACCCAGGTGACCCGGACCCAGCTCGCCCGGGAGCGCCGGGCCCGCGAACTCATCGCCCTCGAGCACCACGGTGCCGGGAAGGCGCCGCGACTTGTCGTCGGGCGGATCACCGAGCTCACGCCGACGACGGTGACCGTCGAGGAGCTGCTCGTCGGGGCGAAGGGTCACGCCGTGCTCGCCGACGGTGCGGGCCTGGCGAACGCGGGCCGGCTCGGGGTGGCGATTCCCGCCCGGACCCGCGCCGTCCGTTTCGGGCTCGCCCACGTGACGATCGTCACGGCGACGGAGCTTGACCGGATCCTCGACGAGTGGCTCGGGCGCGTCGCGGTCGACGTGCGCGTCCTCGTGCCCGAGTCGGTCGCCGGGACCGCGGTCGTCGCCGTCTGCCGGTCGGTCGGGGCGGTCGAGGTGGCCTCGCTCGTCGCCGAGGCGGTACGGCTGGGACAGCGGGAGGTCGTCGTGCGGATCGAGCTGCGTGCCGACCGCGATCCGGTCGAGGTGGCCTCGCTCGTCGCCGACCGGGTCGACGAGGCCTACGGCTGGCCGTCCGGGATCGTCGCGCCACTCGTCGACGAGAGCGCCGGACCGGTCGCCTTCCTCGGGCCGGCCGGCACGTTCTCGGAGATCGCCGCCCGCCAGGCGGCCGCGCTCGTCGGGCGACCCGACGCCGCCCTCGTGGCGTGCGAGAGCTTCGACGCGGTCATCGGCTCCGTCGTCCGCGGTGACGCCGCGCTCGGGGTGCTGCCGATCGTCAACTCGGCGTCGGGCCTCGTCGAGCTCGCCGCCGCGGGCCTGCTGCGGAGCCGGCGGCTCGTCGCCGGCGGGGTCATCGACGTGTCGGTCCGGTTCGACGCCTACGCCGTCGACGACGACCTCGGGGCGCTCGGTGTCTCGCCCGTCGTCTACAGCCACCCGCAGGCCTTCGTTCAGTGTGCCCGTTTCGTCGGGCGGCTCGGCTGGGAGGCGGTGGCGTGCGAGTCGACGGCGGCGGCGTGCGCCCGCGCGGCGAGCGAACGCAACGGGATCGCCGTCGCCGCCCGCGGCCAGGCGGGCACCCACGGGCTCGTCACCGTCGAGCGGGACGTCGGCGACCTCTCGGGGGTGCTGACGCGGTTCCTCGTCCTCGCCCCCGCCGGCGCCTTCGTCGAGAACGCCTCGACGGAGGACCCGACCTACCGCCGGCTGTGGCTCGTCGAGGATGACGGGAAACTCGAGCCGCCGAGTTACGCGGGACGCGGCGCCCGCGTCGACGAGATCGTGGTCGGTCCGTCGCGGGTCGCGCTCGTCGTCACGACGAGCCCGCACCGACCGGGCCCGAAGGCGAAGTCGCTCGCGCTCGGCTACGTGCCCTGGTCGCCGCGCACCCCGGTCGTGCGTGTGCAGTAGCGGGCGGGGCAGGGCCATCGAACCGCTCGTGCGTCAAGGGCTCGTGCTTGCCGCCCGCGCCTCGGCGAGCCGTACGACTCGATCGAGTCGGTCGACGGCTGGTGGGGACGGAAGGGGCGACACGAGTTCGATCTCCCGGGTCGAGTCGGCGGGGCGCGGTCGAGGCGGTCGGGACAGTCAAGTGGCGGGATCGGAGGATGGTCGACGCCGGAGAGGTAGCCGCGCTTACCCAGGCACGGTCGGTCGTGAGGCGGGTGAACGGAGCAAGGTTCATGTCGTGTGTCCCGCGGGCGTGAAGCAAGGCGTCACGCATGACTTGTTTGTTGACGCCGAACAGCTCTTGTCGGCCTGGCGCGCCTGAGCCGTGGGCGCGTCTCGGTGCTTGGCTTCGGGGCACCGCCCGTCTGGCGCCGACCGCTGATGGCGACGAAGAGCCTTTGTTGTCAAGTGTTGTCAGGTGACTGCTCGCGCGTGCTTGGTTGAGTTGGACGCTGGTCCTATCAGAAGGGTGCGATAGCGGCACTCAGGCGGTTTCGGGGGCTTGGGGGTCGCGCCGCGAGCGACGACTAGCGTCGGGGCGTGGCCGCGTCTGATCATTCGGGGAGTTCCGCAGGCGGCCCGCGCCGGTCGGGAAAACCGCCCTCGACACGGCAGAACCCGGTGCGCGCTCCCCGGGACGGCGCGGCACCAGTTCCCGGGCGAACCCGACCGCGACCGGCTAGCCCGGCGGCGCGCGGATCGCAAAGCCGATCAGGCGCGTCCCGGAACGCGGATCGCGGCGTCCCCCGACAGAGCGCGTCCCGGGGCGGCGAACACGGGGAGGCGCCGCGCCGCGCCGATCGCCGTTCTCCGAGAGAACCGTCCGGTCCCGGCGTCTCCCGGGCGACAGGCCCGCGCCGACCCGATCGGGGAGCCGGGCCGGCGCGCGTGCCGCCGGGTCCGCGCCCACCGCGTCCCAGAGCCGGTTCCGGGGGGCGTTCACGGTCCCCCGACCGGAAGGCGGGAGCGCACGACCGGGTTGAGTCGCCGCGGCCCGCCCGGCGCGCCGAACATCCGGCCTCGCGGACGGAGCGTGGTGCGTTCGCCGGGCGTAGCGAATCGCGTCCTTCGTTCCGCGGAAAGGCCCGGGATGCCGCGGAGGTTCCGGAGAGGCCGCGACGGTCTGTCGTGCCCGCTTTCCGGGACCGCCCGGGTGACGACTTCCGTCGGGCCGGGCGCGCGGGATGGGGCGGGGTCGCGCGGCGCGGCGCGATCGAGGTTCGCCGCGAGGCCCATCGTGACGAAGAGCGCCGCGGGCCCCGCGACACCAAACGCGGGGGTGGACGTCGCCGTGTCGACGCCCCGGAACAGGCGGTCGCGCCGTCGCGGCTCCGTGCCCCCGCCGGAGCGCCGGGGCGGTCGACCCGGTCCGCGAACCGCCTCGGGTCGGCGGCCGTGGCGAGGAAGCGGGCCCCCCGCCCGCGTTCGCGCGCGGTTCCCGAGGTCGTCGCCGAGGAGCTGTCCGCGATCGGTGGGCACAAGCTCGCGGCCCATCTGGAGATCCGCCTCGCCGACGCGACCCGCGCCTACGAGCGCGACCGCTACTTCGACGCGCAGACGATCCTGCGGGAGATCGCGCGGGCCGCCCCTGGGGTCGGGGCGGTGCGCGAGCTCTACGGGCTCACGCTCTACCGGCTCGGCAACTGGAAGGGCGCCCTGCGGGAGCTGCGGGCCTTCTCGGACTTGACGGGTTCGGTCGACCAGTACCCGGTCCTCGCCGACTGCGAACGCGCCCTCGGCCACCACGCCCGCGTCGCCGAGATCTGGGCGGAGCTGAGAACGGCCGGGGCCGGAAGCGACGTGATCGCCGAGGGGCGCCTCGTCATGGCCGGTTCGCTCGCCGACCGGGGCCGGATCGACGAGGCGATCGCGCTGTTGGGCGCGGCGGCGCGCAACGTCCGGGGTCCGCACGAGCGCCACGTGCGCCAGTGGTACATGCTCGCCGATCTCTACGAGCGCGCCGGCGACGTCCCCCGGGCCCGTGAGCTGTTCGGTCGGGTCGTGGCGGCCGACCCGGAACTGTCCGACGCCGCCGAACGGTTGGCCGGTCTGCACTGAGAGGTCGAAAAAAGCCCACCGCCCCGCAGGTAGGCTGAAAGGCAAGGCCGCGGCCCTCGCCGTGGTGACGAAGGAGGGTTCCCGTGGGCGTCGATGTGCGCGCGCTGCTCGGCAAGGAAGCGGACAGCCTGCTCCACCACGAGTCGAAGACGATCCCGCGCGACCAGCTCGTCCTCCCGGGCCCGGATTTCATCGACCGGGTCTTCGTCGACAGCGACCGCCCGATCCCGGTCGTGCGCAACCTGTCCGCCGTCTACCGGCACGGCCGCCTCGGCCACACGGGATACCTCTCGATCTTCCCCGTCGACCAGGGCATCGAGCACTCCGCCGCGGCGAGCTTCGCGAAGAACCCGGAGTTCTTCGACCCGAGGCGGATCGTCGAGCTCGCCATCGCCGCCGATTGCAGCGCTGTCGCCACGACGCTCGGCGCGCTCGGGATCGTCGCCCGCCGCTACGCCGACAAGATCCCGATGATCGTGAAGCTCAATCACAACGAACTGCTCACCTACCCGAACAAGTTCGACCAGGTCCCCTTCGCCGAGGTGCGGCAGGCCGTCGATCTCGGCGCGATGGGGGTCGGCGCGACCGTCTACTTCGGTTCGGCGGAGGCGACCCGCCAGATCCGGGAGGTCTCGGCGATGTTCGCCGAGGCGCACCGGCACGGCCTGTTCACCGTGTTGTGGTGCTACCTGCGCAACGACGCCTTCACGGTGGATAAGACCGACTACTCGGTCGCCGCGGACCTGACCGGGCAGGCCAACCACATCGGCGTCACGATCGAGGCCGACCTCATCAAGCAGAAGCAGCCGGTGACGAACGGCGGGTTCACGGCGCTCCGTTTCGGAATGACCGACCCGCTCGTGTACTCGGAGCTGACGACCGACCACCCCGTCGACCTGACGCGCTGGCAGCTCGTGAACTGCTACATGGGCCGGATCGGTCTCATCAACTCCGGCGGCGCCTCCGGCGCCGACGACCTCGCCCAGGCGGTGCGTACGGCGGTCATCAACAAGCGCGCCGGCGGGACGGGCCTCATCCTCGGGCGCAAGGCGTTCCAGCGGCCCTTCGTCGAGGGCGTCGAGATCATCCGCGCGGTCCAGGACGTCTTCCTCGACCCGGGGGTCACGATCGCCTGATCGGGGAGTGAACCTGGTTTTCGCAGGTGCTCCATTACGATGGAACCCAATCCGCGATGACAGGTAGGCCCGGGTGAGCGAGAGCGTCGGCCACGCGAACGGCCACAAGGTCCAGACGCTCGAAAGCGTCGTGATCCGGTTCGCGGGCGACTCCGGCGACGGCATGCAGGTGACGGGCGACCGCTTCACGGCCGAGAGCGCGGTCTTCGGCAACGACCTCGCGACGCTCCCGAACTTCCCGGCCGAGATCCGCGCCCCCGCGGGCACGCTGCCCGGCGTGTCCGCCTTCCAGGTGCAGATCGCGGCCTACGACATCCTGACTCCGGGCGACGAGCCGAACGTGCTCGTCGCGATGAACCCGGCGGCGCTTCGCACGAACGTCGGCGACCTCGCCAAGGGCGGCACGCTGATCGTCAACTCCGACGCCTTCGACGACCGATCGCTCGAGAAGGCGGGGTACGACTCGAACCCGCTCGCCGACGGGACGTTGGCGGGCTACCGGATCTACGAGATCCCGATGACGTCGCTCACGCTGAAGGCCTGCGAGCCGACGGGGGCCAAGCCCCGGGACGCCGAGCGGAGCAAGAACTTCTTCGCCCTCGGCATCTTGTCGTGGCTGTACAACCGGCCGACCGACACGACGCTCGACTGGATCGGCGCCCGCTACGGCGCGAAGCCGCTCGTCGTCGAGGCGAACACACTCGCTTTCCGGGCCGGCTACAACTTCGGCGAGACGGCGGAGCTCTTCGACTCGTCCTACAAGGTCCCCGCCTCCGAGCTCGGCCCGGGCGAGTACACGAACATCACCGGGAACACCGCGCTCGCCTGGGGGCTCGTCGCCGCCGCGCAACTCGCCGGGCTCACGCTCTTCCTCGGCGCCTACCCGATCACGCCCGCCTCGGACCTGCTCCACGAGCTCGCCAAGCAGAGGCACTTCGGCATCGTCACGTTCCAGGCCGAGGACGAGATCGCCGGGGCCGGTGCGGCGCTCGGCGCGAGCTTCGGCGGCGCGCTCGGCGTGACGACGACGAGCGGGCCGGGCATCGATCTCATGAGCGAGACGATCGGTCTCGCCGTCTCGCTGGAGCTGCCGCTCGTCGTCATCGACGTCCAGCGCGGCGGGCCCTCGACGGGCCTGCCGACGAAGCCCGAGCAGTCCGACCTATTGCTCGCAATGTTCGGCCGCCACGGCGAGGCGCCGGTGCCGATCGTCGCGCCGCGCACCCCGGGCGACTGCTTCGCCGCGGCGATCGAGGCGGCGCGCATCGCCCTCAAGTACCGCACGCCGGTGTTCCTGCTCTCCGACGGGTACCTGGCGAACGGCTCGGAGCCGTGGCAGGTCCCGGACGTCGCGAGCCTGCCGGCGATCGCAGTCGAGTTCGCCACGAGCCCGAACCACGCGGATCCCGACGGGACGGCCTCGTTCTGGCCGTACGTGCGGGACCCGGCGACGCTCGCCCGCCCCTGGGCGGTGCCGGGCACGCCCGGCCTCGAGCACCGCGTCGGGGGCATCGAGAAGGCCGACGGCTCGGGCAACGTCTCGTACGACCCGGACAATCACGAGAAGATGACCCACCTGCGCGCCGAGAAGGTCGCCGGGATCGCCGCGGACATCCCGGTCGTGGAGGTCGACGACCCCGACGGCGCGGAGCTCCTCGTCCTCGGCTGGGGCTCGACCTACGGGGCGGCGACCGCGGCGGTGAAGCGGATCCGCGCCCGCGAGATGTCCGTCGCCCAGGCCCACCTCCGTCACCTCAACCCGATGCCGCCGAACCTCGGCGAGCTGCTCGGCCGCTACCGCCGGGTGCTCATCCCGGAGAACAACCTCGGCCAGCTCGCCACGCTCATCCGAGCGCGCTACCTCGTCGACGCGGTCACGCTCTCGGGGCTGCAGGGCCGGCCGTTCCGCATCGGCGAGATCGAGCGGGCGATCGCCGACCTGTTGACCGTCGCGGCGCCAGAGGAGACGGGGCGATGACCGACACCGCAGCGGCGACCTCGCGCAAGGACTGGGTGAGCGACCAGGAGGTGCGGTGGTGCCCGGGTTGCGGCGACTACTCGATCCTCGCCGCGATGCAGCTCCTTCTGCCCGAGCTCGGCGCGAAGCGCGAGAACACCGTGTTCGTCTCCGGGATCGGCTGCGCGGCCCGCTTCCCGTACTACATGAACACCTACGGCATGCACTCGATCCACGGCCGCGCCCCGGCGATCGCGACAGGGCTGGCGCTCGCCCGCCCGGACCTCGACGTCTGGGTGATCTCCGGCGACGGCGATGCCCTGTCGATCGGCGGCAACCACCTCATCCACGCGTTGCGCCGCAACGTCAACTTCACGATCCTGATGTTCAACAACGAGATCTACGGCCTCACGAAGGGCCAGTTCTCGCCGACCTCCGAGGTCGGCAAGGTGACGAAGTCGTCGCCGTTCGGATCACTCGACACGCCGTTCAACCCGCTCTCGGTCGCGCTCGGCGCCGAGGCCTCGTTCGTCGCCCGAACGCACGACCTCGACCGCAAGCACATAATGGAGGTCTTCCGGCGGGCCTACGAGCACGAGGGATCGGCCTTCGTCGAGATCTACCAGAACTGCAACGTCTTCAACGACGGGGCCTTCGAGAAGGTGAGCGGCAAGGACGTCCGCGCCGAGATGCTCATCCCGCTCGAGCACGGCAGGCCGATCCGCTTCGGCTCCGAGGGTGAGCACGGCATCGCGCTTCGTTCCGACGGGACGCTCGAGATCGTCGAGGTCGCCGCCGTCGGCGAGGACGCCCTCCTCGTCCACGACGAGACCCGTGAGAACCCGGGGCTCGCCTTCCAGCTCTCCCGGATCGCCCGCGGGCCTTACGAGCCGACACCGATCGGGGTCTTCCGTGACGTCTCCCGGCCGCACTACGGGGCGCTTCTCGAGGCCCAGACCGCCGGGATCTCCAGCAAGAAGGGCACCGGCGACCTCGCTGCGCTGCTGCGTTCGGGGACGACCTGGACGGTCAGCTGAGCGAACCGCGCCCCCGTCGTGGGCGGGTCAGGCGAGGGTCCGGAAGACGAACCCGGTGCGCGGCTTGGGGTGGAAATACGTCGATTTAGGCGGCATCCGCACGCCGGTGCGCACTGTCGCGGCGAGCTGGTCGATCGTCGCCGGCCTGACGAGCACGGCAGCCTGTGCCCGGCCGTCGCGCACGGCATCGACCGCGCGCGCCGTGCTGTGCTGGTAGTCGGTCCGGTGGCGGGGGAGCCGGCCGAGGGCCTCGTCGACCCGGCGCGCGTCGATCTCGTCGGTCGCCGCCGAACCGGTCGTCGGGAAAAGGAGCCAGCTGCCGGTGGCAAGCACGAGCGCCGGGGCGCCGCGCCGCGCCATCTCGCCGGCGAGCGCCGCCGGGTGGTCGCTCGCCTGCTCGAGCCGGAACCGCGGCCCGAGCGCGCCGACGAGGTCGAAGTCGTCGGGCAGCCCGGTGACGAGGCGGTGGATGGCCTGGACCGAGAGTTCGTCGGGGGCGAGTTCAGCGACGAAGGCCATGATGGAATCGCAGCCCGACGGGTCGTCGTGGCGTGCCGCGCACTCCTGCCGGTAGCGGATCGCCGTCTCGTGCCGGTGGTGGCCGTCGGCGATGATGACGCCAGCGGGCGCGACGAGTTCGGTGATCGCGCGGATCGCGGACTCGTCGTCGACGCGCCACATCTCGTGCGTCGTCGACTCGTCGTCGACGGCGACGAAATACTCGCCAGCCCGCGCACTCGCGGCCGCGCAGGCCGCGGAGAGGCCGGAGGCGAGCGAAAGACCCCAGATCGGGGAGAGGTTGACCTCGCAGGCCCGCAGCAGGTCGAGGCGGTCCCTGCCGGGGGCCGCCATCGTCTGCTCGTGCGGCACGACGGCGCCGCCGAACGGTTCGAGGCCGAGGGCGCCGATCACCCCGGTTGTCGAACGTGTCCCGCCGGTCTTGTCGAGGTAACCCATCTTGTAGACGTAGAGCGCGGGATCGGGGTCGGGCACGAGGACTCCGTCGGTCCGCCACGCTCCGAGCAGAGCCGCGGCGGCCTGGTAGCGGTCGAGACCGCGGCCGGGGTCGGCGACGGGGAGCTCGAGGTGGATCGAGTTGTACGGGCTGCGAGCCGCGAGGCGCGCCCGTTCATCGGCGTCGACGACGTCGTAGGGGGGCGCGATGAGTCGCTCGAGCGGCGCCGTGGCGGGCGCGTAGCGCAATCCGCGGAACGGCTCGAAGTGGGGCATGCACCAGCGTCGCACACGGGTCGGCGGGGCGGTCGCGACCGGGTCGCGGCGATGGGATGATGGCGGCCGTGTCCGGGCCGCTCTCGATCCTCATCGACCTCGACGGCGTGCTGTGGCGCGCCGAGCAGCCGGTCGAGGGCGCGGCGGACGCGCTCGCGCGGTTGCGTCGGGCGGGCCACCGCTTCGCCTGCTTCACGAACAACTCGTTTCCGACCGTCGCCGAGAACCGGGCGAAGCTCGGGGCGATGGGTGTCGACGTGGACGCCGGGCTCGTGCTCAGCTCGGCACAGGCCGCGGCCACGCTCGGCGTGGCGGGTGAACGTGCCCTCGTTGTCGGGGGCCCGGGGATCGTCGAGGCCCTGGAGGCCGCCGGCCTCGCCGCCGTGACGTGTGCCGGGCCGGGTCCGAGCGACGGCTTCGACCTCGTGGTCGTCGGGATCGATCCCGCCTTCGACTACCCTCGGCTGGCGCGGGCGATGGCCGCCGTGCGGAACGGGGCCCGGCTCGTCGGCACGAACAGCGACGCCACCTACCCGACGCCCATCGGCGAGCTGCCCGGAGGCGGGTCGCTCCTCGCCGCGGTCGCCGCGGCGTCGGGGGCCGTCCCGGTCGTCGCGGGCAAGCCGGAGGCGGCGGCGGCGGTGCTCGTACGCCGGCGCCTCGGGCGGGTCGACTGGATGATCGGCGACCGGCTCTCGACGGACGGTGCCTTCGCCCGCCGGCTCGGGGCGGCGTTCGGCCTCGTGCTCTCCGGCGTGACGCCCGCCGACCACGGACCGCTCGACCCGGCTCCGGACCGGGAGGCCGAGCACCTCGCGCGTCTTGTCGACGAGCTGATCGGGTAGCCACCCGATCTGCGACCTTTTTCCCAGTGCCCGGCGGTACGCTGGGAATATGGAATCTGACACGGGTGGGAAAGAATCACTGCGAGACAGCGTCCGGCGCTGCGTCGACTCGACGATCTCGTTCTCCAAGATGAGCCGACCCGAGCTCGAGAGGATCCTCAGCGACTTGCTGCACGGTGAAGGGAAAGGCCGCGAGCGCGTCGAGGAGATCCTCGACGAGCTGCGCGCCCGCTCGAAGAAAAGCGTCGACCGCTTCAGCGAGCTCATTCGGACCGAGGTCCGGCGGGAGTTCGACTCGTTCCCGGCGTCGCGCCGTGACGAGATCGGTGAGTTCTTCGAGCGCCTCGTCGCGCTCGTCGGCGAGTACTTCGGGCCCAACCGGGCGCGGCGCGCCGGTCCAGGCGCGACGCGGGCAGCCAAGGCGGCTCCCGCCAAGAAAGCCGCCAAGAAAGCCGCCAAGAAGGCCACGAAGGCCGGCCCGGCGAGGAAGTCCGCGGTGAAGACGACACCGGGCGAGAAGGCGGCGGCGAAGAAGGCGCCGGCGAAGAAGGCGGCGGCGAAGAAGGCGGCGGCGAAGAGGGTCTGAGCCTTCGCGCCTTCTGGGCACCCCAGGTCCCCTTGTCCGGGTCCCGGGTGGTCATTGCCGGTCCGGGAAGGCGGTGCGCTACGGTGCGCGGGCCAGCGCGTCGCCGCAAGAACCGATCCGCCGTGAGGATGACACCATGGGAAAGGTTCCGTCTCCCGCCGTCAAAGGGAACATCGCGCTCGTCGTCCACCCGTTCCGCCCCGAAGCCGACGAGATCGCCGCGCTCGCCCGGAAGTGGTGGGAGGACCGCGGTTACAAGGTCGTCGACATCGCCGAGGCGGAAGCTGCGAACGCCGTGCCCACCGGCCCGTTCGAGTTCGCCGTCAGCCTCGGCGGAGACGGGACGATGCTTCGAACCGTCCAATTCACGGCGGGTCGCGACATCCCTGTCCTTGGCGTGAACCTCGGCAGTCTCGGCTACCTCGCCCAGGTGGAGCCGGCGGGCATGGAGGCGGCGTTCGACCGGCTCGTCGCCGGCGACTGCGTCGTCGAGGAGCGCATGGTGCTCGACGTCCGCGTGCTGCAGGCCGACGGCGGTGTCGTCACGGCGCTCGCCCTGAACGAAGCGGGAGTCGTGAAGACGACGCCAGGGCGCACGATCCGTCTCGACGTCGCCGTCGCCGGCCACCGGTTTCTGAGCTACGTCGTCGACGGGATCATCGTCGCGACACCGACCGGCTCCACCGGTTACAACCTCTCGCTGCGGGGACCGATCGTCTCGCCCCAGCTGCGGTTGCTCCTCGTCACGCCCATCTCGCCGCACATGCTTTTCGACCGCACCCTCGTCCTCGAACCGTCCGAGGTCGTGCGGATCGAGCCGAAGGACGGGCCCCTCGCCGTCCTCGTCGTCGACGGCTCGACGGTCGTGCCCGTCGGCCCCGAGGACGTGGTCGAAGTCTCCGGCGCCGACCGGCCGGCCCACGTCGTGCGGTTCGGGCCGCCGCTTTTCCACTCGATCCTGCGGGCGAAGTTCGGGCTCGGGGAGCGCTAGCCGCGACCGTGCTCGGCGAACTGCGTGTCCGCGAGCTGGGGGTCATCGAGGACGTCGACATCGTCTTCGGACCGGGCATGACGGCGATCACCGGGGAGACCGGCGCGGGCAAGACGCTCGTCGTCGAGGCGCTCGAGCTCCTCGTCGGCGGGCGCGTCGACGCCGCAATCGTGCGTAGTGGCGCGGACGAGACGACCGTCGAGGGCCGGTTCGCCGCGACCGAAGGGGAAGGCGAGGTGATCCTCGCCCGCACGGTCCCGCGTGCCGGCCGCTCCCGGGCCGAGATCGACGGGAAGATGGCGCCCCTCGCCGCGCTGGAGGAGACGGGCCGGGACCTCGTCGACCTCTACGGCCAGCACGCCCACCAGTCGCTGCTGCGTCCGGCGACCCAGCGGGCCGCCCTCGATGAGTTCGCCGGGGTCGACCTCGAGCTCGTGCGGACGCTTCGGCACGAGATCGCCGCCTGCGACGAGGAGCTCGCGGCGATCGGCGGCGATGCCCGCCAGCGCCAGCGCGAGCTCGACCTGCTGCGGTTCGAGGCCGACGAGATCGCCGCGGCCAAGCTCACGTCGGCCGACGAGGACACGGCGCTCGCCACGGAGGAGGAGACGCTCCGGGCGGCGACGGCGCTGCGGGAGGCGGCGACGCTCGCCTACGAGACGCTCGAGGGTGGCGCCCGGCCGGGAGCGCTCGCCGACCTCGGCGGGTCGCTCGAGGCGCTCGGTCGCCACGAGCTGCTTGTCGCCTACGCCGGGCGCCTGCGCGGACTCGTCGCCGAGCTCACCGACCTGTCGTCGGACCTGCGCCGGGCGGCCGAGGGCTTCGAGGAGAACCCGGTTCGGCTCGAAGAGGTGCGGGCGCGGCGCCAGCTGCTGCACATCCTCGTGCGCAAGCACGGTGACGAGCTCGCCGACGTGCTCGCCGCGGCGGTCCGCATCGCCGGGCGGATCGCCGAGCTCGAGAACACCGACGCCCGGCGCGCCGAGATCGAGGCCCGCCGGGAGCGCCTCGGCGGCGAGCTCGCCGCGGCGGAGGCGGTCGTCGGGGACGCCCGTCGCGCCGCGGCCCCGCAGCTCGCCGCCACCGTGGAGCGTCACCTGCACAACCTCGGGCTCGTCCGGGCGCGCCTCGCCGTCGCGGTGCCGCCCGAGGGGATCGGGGACGAGGTCGAGTTCCTCCTCGCCGCCAACCCCGGCGAGGCGGCGCTGCCGCTCGCCAAGGTCGCCTCCGGGGGCGAGCTCGCCCGGGCGATGCTCGCGCTCCGGCTCGTGCTCACCGCGATGCCGCCGACGCTCGTCTTTGACGAGGTGGACGCCGGAATCGGCGGGGAGGCGGCGCTCGCCGTCGGCGCGGCGCTCGCCGAGCTCGGTGCTGACCACCAGGTCCTCGTCGTCACCCACCTCGCGCAGATCGCGGCCTGCGCCGACCACCACCTCGTCGTCGAGAAACGAGTGGAGGGCGCGCGCACAATCGCTCGAGTGCGCCCCGTCGCTGGTCACGAGCGTGTGATCGAGCTGTCGCGCATGCTCTCGGGTCACCCCGAGAGCGAGGCCGCCCACGAACATGCCGCAGAACTGCTGGAGAAAGTGGGTGTGCACCGATTTCTTTGAGCGGTGCCGCCCAGTCCGCGACGGGTTGTCGCGCGGCCTGTAGCGTTGGTGTGGCCAACCAGCGGAGGGTGATGTGGCGAAGTTCGTGTTCGTGACCGGGGGGGTGTCGAGCTCCCTCGGGAAAGGGCTCGCCGCCTCGTCTCTCGGTCGTCTACTCAAGTCCCGTGGTCTGCGGATCACGATGTGCAAGCTCGACCCGTACATCAATTTCGACCCGGGCACGCTGAACCCGTTCGAACACGGCGAGGTCTACGTCACCGACGACGGGGGCGAGACCGACCTCGATCTCGGGCATTACGAGCGCTTCATCGACGAGAACCTCTACCGCATCTCGAACTCGACGACCGGCCAGATCTACTCCGCGGTCATCCAAAAGGAGCGTCACGGCGACTACCTCGGGCGCACCGTCCAGGTCATCCCGCACATCACCGACGAGATCAAGGAGCGGATCAAGCGGCTCGCCACCGACGAGATCGACGTCGTCATCACGGAGATCGGGGGGACCGTCGGCGACATCGAGATCGTGCCGTTCCTGGAAGCGATCCGACAGTTCCGCCACGACGTCGGGCGGGAGAACGTCTGCTACGTCCACCTGACGCTCGTGCCGTACCTCGCGCCCTCGGGCGAGCTGAAGACGAAGCCCACCCAGCACTCGGTCACCGAGCTGCGCAGCCGGGGCGTCCAGCCCGACGTCATCGTCTGCCGCTCGAACCATGAGCTCAACGACGGGCTGAAACGCAAGATCTCCCTCCTCTGCGACGTGCCGATCGAGGCGGTCGTCTCCTCGGTCGACGCGAAGTCGATCTACGAGATCCCGCTCCTCCTCCACGCGGAGGGCTTCGACACGGTCGTCTGCCAGACGTTGAAGCTCGACGGGCCGGGGGTGCGCGTCGACCTGTCCGCCTGGGAGCGGATCGTCGAGCGCATCGCCTCGGCGACCGACACCGTGCGGATCGGGATGGTCGGCAAGTACGTCGGCCTGCCCGACGCCTACCTGAGCGTCGTCGAGTCGCTCCGTCACGGGGGCTTCTTCCACAACGTGCGGGTCGAGATCGAGTGGATCGAGTCCGAGACGGTCGAGGAGTCGGTCGTCGGGGCGGCGCTCGGCGGCCTCGACGGGATCGTCATCCCCGGCGGCTTCGGCGAGCGCGGGGCCGAGGGCAAGGTCGCCGCCGCCAAGTACGCCCGCGAGCACGACCTGCCCTGTCTCGGGCTGTGCCTCGGGCTCCAGGTGATGGTCGTCGACTACGCCCGCTCGATCCTCGGGCTCGCCGGCGCGAACTCCCGGGAGTTCGACCCGGCGACCCCGTACCCGGTGATCGACCTGATGGACGACCAGACGCGGGTCACCGACCTCGGGGGCACGATGCGGCTTGGCGCCTACGTCGCCCGGCTCGAGGAGGGCTCTCAGGTCGCCGCCATGTACGGCGAGACGACGGTGAGCGAGCGGCACCGCCACCGGTACGAGGTGAACAACCGCTTCCGCCAGCGACTCGAGGACGGTGGCCTGCGCCTGTCGGGAACTTCGCCCGACGGCCGGCTCGTCGAGTTCATCGAGCTTCCCGGGCACCGCTTCTATGTCGGGACCCAGGCGCACCCCGAGTTCAAGAGCCGTCCGGACCGGCCGCACCCGCTGTTCCGGGAGTTCATCGGGGCCTCGGTCGAGCGGGCCCGGGCGCGCAACCCGCACCTTTTCGAGGTCGGGCTCGATGCCGTTTCCTAACGGAGGTTTCCGCCAGGTCAACGAACGTGAGCTCCTCGCCACCTCGTATCTGCGCGTCGTGGCGGCAGGTTTCGTCGACCCCGACGGGAAGCCGTTCGAGCGCGAGGTGGTCCGTCACCCGGGGGCGGTCTGCATCGTGCCGGTCGAGGCCGACGCGACCGTCGTCATGATCCGCCAGTTCCGGGGGCCGCTCGGCCGCGTGATCCTCGAGGTTCCCGCCGGCAAGCTCGACGTGCCCGGTGAGCCCCCCGAGGAGTGCGCGCGCCGCGAGCTCGCCGAGGAGGTCGGCCGCACAGCCGGCCGCCTCACCGAGATCGGCTCGTTCTACAACTCGCCGGGCTTCAACGACGAACTGACGAGGTGCTACCTCGCCGAGGAGCTCTCCGTCGTCGACCGCGCGACCCAGGGGGCCGAGGAGCACTTCATGACCGTCGAGCACGTCGCGCTCGACGGGATCTGGGATCTCGTCGAATCCGGCGAGCTCGTCGACGCGAAGACGATCATCGCCTGCGCGCTCGCCGCCCGCGCCCGCGCCGCTGGCGGCGGCACCGGCTAGGCGCCGGGCGCGCCGCGTCGACGTGGCGCCCGCTCCGGCGCTCAGCGCCGACGCCGAGGAGTACCTGTCGTACCTCGCGGTGGAACGGGGCCGCGCCCCGAACTCGATCGCCGCCTACCGCCGCGACCTCGCCTCGTACGAGCGCTACCTCGCCGGGCGCACGATCGCCCTCGGTGACGTCAGCGCCGCCGTCGTCGACGAGTACCTCGCCTCGCTCGCCGCGTCGGGGCTCGCCGCCTCGTCGCGGGCCCGGGCGCTCGCCGCGATCCGCGGCCTGCACGCCTTCTGCCTCGACGAGCGGGGTGCAGCCCGCGACCCGACCGGCGACGTCGAGGGGCCCCGGGTGCCCGAGGGGGTGCCGAAGGCGCTCACCGAGGCCGAGGTCGCCCGGCTGCTCGCCGCGGTCGCCGGCGACGAGCCCCGGGCGCTCCGGGACCGTGCCATTCTCGAGCTCCTCTACGCGACGGGGATCCGTATCTCCGAGCTCGCCGGGCTCTCGATCGCCGACCTCGACGGCCCGGGGGGTGTCGTCCGCGTCCTCGGCAAGGGCTCGAAGGAGCGCATCGTCCCGGTCGGACGGTACGCCCTCGCGGCCGTCGCCGCCTGGCTCGGGCCGGCGGGCCGGCCCCGCCTCGCCGAGGGGCGGTCCCGGGGGCGCGGCGACGCCCAGGCGATGTTCATCTCGACGCGGGGCCGCCGGATGAGCCGGCAGGCCGTCTGGACCGTCGTCAACGCGGCGGCACGGCGGGTCGAGCTGGCCGACCGGGTGACGCCGCACGTGCTGCGGCACTCGTTCGCCACGCACCTGCTCGACCACGGCGCCGACATCCGGGTCGTCCAGGAGCTGCTCGGCCACGCCTCGATCACGACGACCCAGGTCTACACGAAGGTCTCCCAGGAGCACCTCCGCCGGGTGTACCTCGCCGCCCACCCCCGCGCCCGCCGGCGGCGCGCCGGGGGAGGTGGGAACCCAGAGGGGGCTGGGCGGGCAGCTCGTGTGCCTGGTCGGCACGGCGCGAACTAGTCTGTTCGCCGTGACCAACGAGGCCCCGACGATCGACTACCGCACGCTGCTCGAAGCTGAGCGCGCGTCGCTCGAGCGTCAGCTCGCCGAGCTCGGATTCGGCACCGAGACGAGCACGGGGCTGTCCTACGACTCGAACTTCGCCGACTCGAGCCAGGTCACCGCCGAGCGCGGCGAGGCCGAAGCGCTGGTCGGGGAGCTGCGCCTGGCGCTCGGCGAGGTCGAGCACGCGCTCGCCAAGGTCGACGATGGCACCTACGGCAAGTGCGAGAAGTGCGGGCAGCCGATCACGCCCGCGCGCCTAGAGGCGAAGCCGGCGGTCCGCACCTGCATCGCCTGCGCGAACGCCCGACGCTGACGCCCCCTACGTGTCGCTGAGCAGCGAGGAGCGCCGGGCACGCTTCCATCGCAACGGCCCGTGGGCCGTCGCCATCGCCGCCATCCTCGTCCTCATCGTCGTCGAGGCGGACCGGCACCATGCGCTCCACAGCGAGGAGGTGCTGTTCTTCGTCGTCCTCATCCCGACGATCATCCTCCATGAGGTGAGCCACGGCGTCGTCGCCAACTGGTGCGGCGACGACACCGCGAAGCGTGCCGGGCGTCTCTCGCTGAACCCGATCCGCCACATCGACCCGATCGGGACCGTGCTTCTGCCGATCCTCCTCATCGTGACGACCCACCTGGCGTTCGGCTGGGCCAAGCCCGTCCCGATCCGCGTCGACCGGCTCCGCCACCCGCGCAACCAGGCCGTCTTGGTCGGGCTCGCCGGTCCGGCGACGAACATCGTCCTCGCGCTCCTCGCCGGGTTCGCCTTCCGCGCCGTGGCGAACATCCCGCAGCTCGCCGCGCTGCCGATCACCGCCTGGCCGCTCGGCGACGAGGTGCTGTTCCTTTTCGGGATCGTGAACGTGATCATCGCCGTGTTCAACCTGATCCCGATCCCGCCGCTCGACGGCTCGGCGGTCGTCGAGTGGTTCCTCCCCCGGGAGTGGCTGCCCCAGTACTACCGGCTGCGGATGATGTCGCTCGTCTTCGTCCTGTTCCTCGTCCTCGTCGCGCCCAGCGCCCTTGACGGCCTGTTCAACTTCGGGACGGAGTGGTGGGGGCGCATCGTCGGCATCGGGCCGGTCACGATCGCCTGACCGGACCGACGCGGCGCAGCGTCACCCCCGTCGGGGCACGAGACCGATGGCGCGCTGGGCGCGCTCCAGGGTCGCGGCGGCGATCTTCTGGGCCCGTTGGGCCCCCGTCTCGAGGATCCCGGCGAGCGTGCCGGGGTCCCGGGTGAACTCCAGATAGCGTTCGCGCACCGGGCGCAGCATCTCGACGACCGCCGCGGCGACGTCGGCTTTCAGCGCGCCGTAGCTGTCGTAGCGGGCCGCCACCGCCTCCGGGGACGCGCCGGTCGCCGCGGCGAGGATCTCGAGCAGGTTCGAGACCCCGGGCTTGTCGTCCCGATCGAAGCGAACCTCGGTCCCGGCGTCGGTCACGGCGCGGCGGATCTTCCTGTCGATCTCCTCGGGCGGGTCGTCGATCGAGATCGTGCCCGCCGGCGAGGTCGCGCTCTTCGCCATCTTCTGGGCGGGGTGCTGCAGGTCCATGATCCGGGCGCCGACCTTGGGCAGCTCGATCTCGGGCACGACGAAGGTCTCGCCGTAGGCGGTGTTGAACCGCAGGGCGAGGTCCCGGGTGAGCTCGATGTGCTGGCGCTGGTCGTCGCCGACGGGGACCCGGTCGGTGTCGTAGAGCAGGATGTCGGCCGCCATGAGCGTCGGGTAGGTGTACAGGCCGACGCGCACGGCCGCCTGGCCGCGGGACTTCTCCTTGAACTGCGTCATCCGGCGGAGCTCGCCCTCGTAGGCGGTGCACTCGAGCAGCCAGGAGAGCTCGGCGTGCTCGGCGACGTGGCTCTGCAAGAAGATCGTGCACAGCCCGGGGTCGAGGCCGGCCGCCAGCAGCCCCGCCGCCGTCTCGAGGGTGCGGGTCCGCAGCTGTTCGGGTGCCATCTCGATCGTGAGGGCGTGGAGGTCGACGACGCAGAAGATGCCGTCGTCCGCTCGCTGGCCATCGACCCACTGGCGGAAGGCGCCAATGTAGTTGCCGAGGTGGAGCGAGCCGGAGGGCTGGACGCCCGAGAAGATCCGTGCCATGGCAAGAACTTAGTGGCCGCCGCCAGGTCCTCCGGACCGTTCAACACCTGGCGCGCCGCCGACGGTAGCGTGCAGACGTGGCCTACGAGGTCCATCTCGACGTGTTCGACGGGCCCTTCAGCCTGCTGTTGCAGCTCATCTCGGCCCAGGAGGTCGAGATTTACGAGGTTCGCCTCGCCGACATCGTCGACGCCTTCGTCGCCGAGATGAAAGCCGCCGAGTCGATCGACCTCGACGCGTCGACGGAATTCCTCCTCATCGCTGCGACCCTCATCGAGCTGAAGTGCCGCCGCCTCATTCCTGGCCAGGACGAGCTCGACCTCGAGGACGAGCTCGCCCTCTACGAGGCCCGCGACTACCTCCTCGCCCGGCTCGTCGAGTGCAAGACCTTCAACGCGGCCGCCGCGGCGCTCGCCGCGCTCGAGCAGGCCGCCTCCCGTTCGGTCGCCCGCCGCGCGGGCGCCGACGAGCGCTTCGTCGGGGTGGTGCCCGACCTGCTTGAGGGCGTGACCGTCGGGCGTCTCGCCGACGTCGCCCGCCGGGCCCTCGCCGAACGGCCGGTCCCGGTGATCGGCGACGCCCACGTGCTCGTCGACGAGGTGAGCGTCGCCGCGACCCTCGAGGACCTCGCCGTCGAGCTCGCCCGCCGCGGCGAGGCCTCCTTCCGGGACCTCACCGCTGGCGCGGCCACGACGGCGCACGTCGTCGCCTGTTTCCTCGCCCTTTTGGAGCTTTACAAGCGGGAGCTCGTGGATCTCGACCAGCCGTCGACCTTCGGCGCCCTCACCGTGCGCTGGACCGGCCAGCCGGGCCAGGTCGCCGAGGTTCCCGCGGCGCTGAGTGAGTACGGAGGAGCGGACCTGGAGCGGACGCCGTGAGCCCGTTCCCGGAGGAGTGGCGACCCGAGGCGGCCGCCATCGAGGCGGTCCTCACCGTCGCGACCGACCCGGTGCCGGGGGGCCTGCTCGCCGAGTTGCTGGAGGTGCCGGTCGAGCGGGCCGACGAGGTGTGCGAGGCGCTGCGGCTGGCCTACGAAGAAGAAGAGCGCGGCTTCGAGCTCGTCCGGGTCGCCGGCGGCTACCGGCTGCAGAGCCACCCCGCCTACCGCGGCTACGTCGAGCGCTTCATCCTCGACGACGCCCCGCACCGGTTCTCGCCCGCTGCCCTCGAGACGCTCGCCATCGTCGCCTACAAACAGCCGATCTCCCGGGCCCAGGTGGCGGCCATCCGCGGGGTGAACTGCGAGGGCGTCCTGCGGTTGCTCGCGCTGCGCGGCTATGTCGAGCCGGTCGGCCGCGACGACGGTCCGGGGCTCGCCATCCTGTTCGGGACGACGACGACCTTCCTCGAACGGCTCGGGCTCGACTCGCTCGCCGACCTGCCGCCGCTCGACGCCTTCGTGCCCGACGCCGGCATCGTCGAGGGCCTGGAGAAGGCGCTGCGCGCCGGCCCGGAGGAGTGACGACCGACCCCCCCGAGGGCGTCCGCCTGCAGAAGGTGCTCGCCAGGGCGGGTTTCGGCTCGCGACGGGCCGCCGAGGTGCTCATCGAGGCGGGCCGGGTGACGGTGAACGGCGAGGCCGCGCTCCTCGGACGGCGCGTCGTCCCCGAGCGCGACCGGGTTGCCGTCGACGGCGTCCCCGTCGGGATCCTGCCCGGGCTCGTCTACTGGTTGGTGAACAAGCCCGCCGGCGTCGTGACGACGGCGCGCGACCCCGAGGGGCGCCCGACGCTGCTCGAGCTCGTGCCCGCCGAGCCGCGGGTCTTCCCCGTCGGGCGGCTGGACTTCGCGACCGAGGGGCTCATCATCTGCACGAACGACGGCGACCTCGCGCAGCTGCTCGCCCACCCGAGCCACGGGATCGAGAAGGAGTACCTCGCCGAGCTGGAGGGCGACCCCCCGCCCGGGGCGCTCCGGGCGCTGCGCGAGGGGGTCGAGATCGAACCGAGCGTCGTGACCGCGCCGGCGAAGGTCGCGCGCCGCGGCCCCGGGTTGGTGCGGATCGTCATCCACGAGGGCCGCTACCACCAGGTGCGCCGGATGTGCGAAGCGGTCGGCCACCCGGTCCGCCGTCTCGTGCGGACGCGGCTCGGGCCGCTCACCGACGACCGGCTGCCCCCCGGCGAGTGCCGCGCCCTGACGGCGGAGGAGGTGCGGGCGCTGCGCGAGGCGGCCAGTCGCGCCGAAAAGGGTGGCGGGATCGGCACTGAGTAGGCTCGAAACGATGGGGGCCGTGCTGAGAGCCGTGCGGGGTGCGACGACGCTCGACGAGGACAGCGAGGTCCAGATGCACGACCGCGTCGGCGCGCTCGTCGCGGCGATTCTCGAGCGCAACGGGCTCGAGCCCGGCGACCTCGTGAGCGCGATCTTCACCGCCACCGAGGACGTCACCTCCGCCTTCCCCGCCACGGCGGCGCGGACGATCCCCGGCTTCGCCGACGTGCCGCTCCTCGGTTGCCGCGAGATGGCGGTCATCGACGCGGTGCCGCTGTGCATCCGGGTCCTCGTCCACTGCTACACGGACCGGGCCCGCGAGGCGATCGAGCACGTCTACCTCGAGGGGGCGGCATCGCTCCGTCCCGACCTCGTCAGCTAGGGACGGCCCCGGTGTCCACGGCCCTCGACGGTTCCGCGGGTCGAACCCGCGGAGCCGACCCTTCCGGCCGGACCGCGTGAGCGCGGCGACGCCGGAGACGGCGAGTTTTTCCGAGTCGGGGCCGCTGCGTGGCGTCATGCGGGTCCCGGGGGACAAGTCGATCGCCCACCGGGCCCTCATCTGCGCGGCCCTCGCCTCCGGCGAGTCGCGGCTGCGGGGCCTGCCCCGGGGCGATGACGTCGCCCGCACGAGGGCCGCGCTCGGATGCCTCGGCGTGTACTTCGACGGGGAGCGGATCGTCGGTGGGCGGGAGCGCCTGCGCGAGCCGGAGCGGCCGATCGACCTCGGCAACTCGGCGAGCGCGGTGCGGCTCCTCGCCGGAGCCTGCGCCACGTTGCCCTTCCGGAGCGTCCTCGACGGCGATGCGTCGGTGCGCCGGCGCCCGATGGACCGCGTCGTCGCGCCGTTGCGGGCGATGGGGGCCGTGATCGACGGCGCCGACGGGGGCCTGCACGCCCCGCTCGACGTGCGCGGCGGTGCGCTCACCGGCATCGACTACACCCCACCGGTCTCCTCGGCCCAGGTGAAGGCGGCGGTCCTCTTCGCCGGTCTCGACGCCGAGGGCGAGACCGTGGTCCGGGAGCCGGTGCCGACACGGCGTCACTGCGAGGAGCTCTTCGCCCGCTGCGGCGCGGCGATCGAGGTCGAGGAGGGCCCCGCCGGCTACGCGGTGCACGTGCGGCGGAGCACGCTCGTCCCGTTCGAGATCGACATCCCGGGCGACCCCTCCCAGGCGGCCTTCATCGTCGTCGCGGCGAGCCTCGTCGCCGGCAGCGAGGTGCGGATCGAGCACGTCTACCGGGGCCCGGGCCGGCTCGGCTTCGTCGACGTGCTGCGGCGGATGGGGGCGTCGATCGAGGTCATCCCCCGGGACGCGACGACCGGGGACCTCCTCGTGCGCCACGCGCCCCTCGACGCCACGACGATCAGCGGGGCGGAGATCCCGTCGCTCATCGACGAGCTCCCCATCCTCGCCGTCGCCGCGGCCTTTGCCGACGGGGTGACGACGATCACGGACGCCGCCGAGCTGCGGGTGAAAGAGAGCGACCGCATCGCCACGATGGCCGCCGAGCTCGCCCGGCTCGGGGCCGAGGTGCAAGAGCTCCCGGACGGCCTCGTCATCAAGGGCGGCTTCACGCCGCACGGCACGGTCTCCTCGCACGGGGACCACCGCGTGGCGATGGCGCTCGCCGTGGCGGGGCTCGGCCCCTCCGGTGCGGTGCGGATCGAGGACTTTGCCGCCTCGGCGGTGACCTGGCCCGGGTTCTCCGACGACCTCGGGAGCCTCGCGTGCCGGTGATCGCGATCGACGGCCCGGGCGGCGCCGGCAAGTCCTCCGTCGCCGCCGCGCTCGCCGCCAGGCTCGGGATCGAACGTCTCGACACGGGGGCGATGTACCGGGCGGTCACCCTTGGCGCGCTGCGCCGGGGCATCCCGATGTCCGACGCCGAAGCCCTCGCCGGGCTGGTCCGCGACCTCGACCTCAAAGTCGGCGGGCGGGTCATCGCCGACGGCGAGGACGTGACCGAGGCGATCCGGACGCCGGAGGTCGACGTCGCGGTGAGCGAGGTCTCGGCCCACGCCGCGGTGCGCGCCGCCCTCGTTGGCCGCCAGCGGTCCTGGGTCGCCGCCCACCGGTCCGGCGTCGTCGAGGGGCGGGACATCGGCACGGTCGTCCTGCCCGACGCCCCGGTGAAGGTCTTTTTGACGGCGAGCGCGGCCGAGCGGGCCCGCCGGCGCGCCGCCGACCAGGCGACGCCGTCGGGAGCCCCCGACCTCGCCGCGGTGGAGGCGGCGATCGGGGCGCGGGACCGCTTCGACTCGACCCGGGCGGTCTCGCCGCTCGTGCCCGCCGCCGACGCCGTCGTCATCGACTCGACGGGGCGGTCGATCGACTCGATCGTCGATGAGATCGCCGGCCTCGTCGCGCCGGGGCCACGCCCGGCCCCGGACGTCGGGCGACGGCCGGTGCGGCCGATCTCGCGGCGGGTGCGCTGGTTCTACGCCGTGTGTCGCGGCATCGCCGTCGGCGCGGGCCGCCTCGTGCTGCTCGGGCCGATCGTCGGCGCCGAGAACCTGCCGCGCTCCGGACCGTTCCTCATCGCGCCGCTGCACCGCTCGGACATCGACTTCCTGATCGTCGCCCGGATCACGCGGCGGCGCCTGCGGTTCATCGCCAAGTCGGGGATCTTCGTGAACCGTCCCTTCAACTGGCTGATCGAGACCCTCGGCGCGTTTCCGGTCAACCGTTCGGCGACCGACCGCGAGGCGTTTAACCGCTGCCTCGAGGTGCTCAACGCGGGCGAGCCGCTCGTCATCTTCCCGGAGGGGACCCGCAACGCGGGACCGACGATCGGCCCGACGCGCGAGGGCGCGGCCTACCTTGCCCTGCGCGCCGGCGTGCCCCTCGTCCCGGTCGGGATCGCGGGGACCGACCGGACGATGCCGCGCGGCAGGCGCATCCCGAGGCCGGCCCGCGTCGCCTGCGTCGTCGGCAAGCCGATCATGACCGGCGCCGAGCACCACGCCGCCGACGACCGCCCCCGCGTGCCCCGTTCCGCCGTCCACGCCCTCACCGAGGAGCTGCGCGGCGCCATCCAGGCGCTGAGCGACGAAGCTGCGGGGATCGTCGCCGGCCACTAGGGTCTCGCCCCGGCCCGGAGGATCGGGACGGGTTTGCGAGCGAAAGGAGACGCGGTGCGCGTCGTCGTGACAGGAGGTTCCGGGTTCATCGGGCGCCACGCGGTCGCCGCCCTACAGGCCCGTGGCGACGAGGTGGTGGTCGCCGACCTCAAGCCGTTCCCGTCGCCGTCGGTCGACTGCCGCGTCGGCGACCTGCGCGATCCCAGTTTCGTCGAGCGCGCCGTCGCCCCCGGCACCGACGCCGTCGTCCACCTCGCGGCGATCACGTCGGTGCTTTTGTCGGCGAAGGACCCGCACGCCGTCTTCCAGACGAACGTCGACGCGACCGAGCTCCTCTTGGAGCGCTGCCGCGCCCTCGGCGTCGAGCGGTTCGTCTTCGCCTCGACGAACGCCGTCGCCGGGGACGTCGGTGCGGCGACGATCGACGAGGCCGTGCTGCCGCACCCGCTCACGCCGTACGGGGCGACGAAGGCCGCGGCCGAGATGCTCTTCGCCGCCTACGCCGCGAGCTACCACATGGCGACCGTCGCGTTGCGGTTCACGAACGTCTACGGCGCCGGGATGCAGACGAAGGACAGCGTCATCGCCCGGCTGATGCGCTGCGCGCTCGGCGGTGGCGCGATCCAGATCTACGGCGACGGCGAGCAGCGGCGCGACTATGTCTACGTCACCGACACCGTCGCGGCGATCGAGATCGGGCTCGGGCTCGGCCGCCCAGAGACGCTGACGATCGGGGCCGGGCGGTCGGTCTCGATGAACGAGCTGTGGCAGACGGCGTGCGCGGTCACCGGGGTCGCCATCCCGGCCGACCACGTCGCCGCCAAGCCCGGTGAGATGCCGGCCGTCGTCGTCGACACGAGCCGGGCCCGGCGGCTCGGCTACGCACCGGCCTACGACCTCGCCGCGGGACTCGCGGCGACCTGGGAGGACTTCGTCGCGAACGGCGGCGGAGGGGTTCCCTAGCGGCGGCGCGCCCGGCGCTCGCGCCACCAGGTGCGCAGGACGACGCGGCTGAAGCGGTAGCCGTAGACGAGGTTGCCGCCCTTTTTCGAATGGCCCGAGGTGCGGGCGAGCATGG
>JBEKCO010000014.1:0-37960 GCA_050014835.1 Acidimicrobiales bacterium | reverse complement strand
ATCTGCGACACGAATCGAAACGAGATTGAAGTGCTCGCCGAGAGCACATCAAACCCCGGTTACGTGATCGGGTCAGGGGCGGTTTGGGCTCCGGGATCGATGTACGTCATTGTCGGCAACGGGTCGAATTCTCCGGCTCCCGTTACAACGGGTTTGCAGGGACTATCCACCGCGATCAACTCTCCGGAAGGAGTAGCGATAGACAGCACCGGAAATGTGCTGATTGCTGACACTGGTGACGACGAAGTCGAAGTTCTCGCAGTGAGTCCGAATAATCCGGGATACGTGCTTGGCACGGGGGCGTGGACCCACGGTGATCTTTACGTGATTGTTGGTCTCGGGAAGGGAAAGGTGTCGCCGATACCGACTAGCGCCGGTGCTGTTGCCACCGCGGACGATCTCAATAGTCCATCCGGTGTCGCAGTTGACGCGAGCGGAAACGTCCTCATCGCTGACAGCGGTCACGGCCTCGTCGAGGCTCTGGCGGTCGGATTAGCACGTCCGAGTTACGTGGCGGAAACCACGCCCGATTGGGTTCAAGGCGATCTCTATGTTGTCGCGGGGAGTGGATCAGTTCAGCCGACATCCGGTGGAACAGCAGGCGTGCTTGCTGCGCTCGGATTACCTTCCGGCGTTGCTGTTGACAGCTCTAATGATGTGATCATCGTCGACACAGATCTAGATTCGGTTGAGGTGTTGGCTGGTTCTGTGACTGATCCCGGTTATTTGCTGGGAACCGGCGTGAGTTGGACGACCGATGACCTGTATGTGATCGCTGGCGGCGGGACGATCCCACCGAGCGCTTCTGGATCGTCTGCCTACGGGATCGCACTCGACTCCCCGGAGGGAGTCGCGATCGATGCGGCAGGGAACGTTCTCGTGGCAAACGGCACCGGCAACGAGATTCTCACTCTGGCCCTGAGCGCTTCCAACCCCGGGTACAGGTTCGGATCAGGCACGACGTGGACATCGGGCGATGTCTACCTGTTGGCGGGAGACGGTGACCAGGCACCGAGCGCCTCCGGCACCGACGCGTTGTTGACGCAGCTCGACGCCACGGACGGTGTCGCGATCTCACCTTCAGGCGCTGTCGTCGTCGCCGACTCAGGAGACTCTGAGGTCGATCTGTTGCTTCGATCGCCGGAAGCACCTGTGCTCGAGTCTGCGACGTCCGGTGACGGGACGGTCGCGCTCGGCTGGTCGGCGCCCGCGACCGATGGCGGAAACCCTGTCACCGGTTACGACGTGCTCGTCTTCGCCGGAGGGTCCTCCGTTCCCCAGGAAACCCTCGGCTTCGGGCCAGACACGACCTCATGTGTTGTCGGGAGCCTGACAAACGGCATGTCGTACTCCTTCGAGGTCGATGCCTTCACTGCTGTCGGGACGAGCCAACCGTCGACTGCCCTGGGGGCGGTGCCGCAGGCGGCACCCGGTGGATCAGACACGGGTGGATCGGGATCTGCTGGCTCGAGTTCCAGCAGCTCCGGACCCGGGAATGCGAAGAGTCCCAGCAGCTCCGGATCCGGGAATGCGAAGAGTGCAGTATCGAAGACCGCCAATCCGGTTCTCGCCCGCGTCGTGCTCGTTAAGCCGACCGCGAAAGTGAGATCCGGCTTCGCAATGCTCTCGGTTCGGTGCAGCGTCCGATCGTGCAGCGGTGTCGTCCAGTTGGTTGCGCGCAAGACGGTCCGGCTGAAGTCACACGGGACGACGCGCGCAGTGGTCGAGACCGTTCTTCTTTCGTCAGATCACTTCGCGGTGCACGGTGGTGCCGTCGCGTCGCTTCCCGTGCCGGTCACGGCGCACGCGATCGGGGAGGTCACCTCGGTCCGAGACTTCCGAATCGCCGTCACCGCGAGTTTCAAGGTCGCCAAGGGCGCGAAATCGGCCTACAAGGTCAGGCTCGTCGCGGCCTGATCGAGGTGCAGTGCGTCAAGAGGCCTGGTTAACACGATGTTCACATGGCCCGGGACCCGATCCAACCGGTTTGTCGCGACGGTCGATAATCTGGCCGCACCAGAGAGAGGAGGTGGTCCAACTGATGGATGGTCAACGTGTTGGGACCCTGGAGGTGGCTGTCCGCTAGGCGGCCTCTGGACCACCTGGTGAATCTCAACCAGACACCCTCGGCGATCCGTTCAGGGACCGGTCCCACCTGAGCTAATCCGGATCACCGAGCCTTTCCAGTAGATGGCGGTCCCGGTGACGGGATCCGTTCGAGGGGCGCGCAAGCGCCCCTCGAACGCGTTCGGCCTCCTGTTCCGGGAACTGGGTCGGCGCAACGCGCGCCGTTCTTAGGCGACCCGGGGGTCCGGGGCTTGGGGGTCGATGCCGTAGGCGGAGATCGCCAGGGAGACCTCGTCCTGTTTGGCTGCGCCGTTGGAGGCGAGCAGGGACAACACCGCGACGACGATGTGCTCGGCGTCGACCTCGAAGTGACGGCGCAGCGTCTCGCGGGTGTCAGACCGTCCGAAGCCGTCCGTCCCGAGCGGGGTGAACGGGACATTGACGAAGCGGGAGATCTGGTCGGGAACCGCCTTCATGAAATCGGTCACCGCGACGAGCGGTCCTGACGCCGTGGCGAGTGCCCTCGTGACGTAGGGGGTGCGGGGCGTCTCCGCCGGGTGGAGCCGGTTCCAGCGCTCGACCTCGAGGGCGTCCTCGCGCAGGCTCTTGTAGCTCGTCGCCGACCAGGTCTCGGCCGAGACGTTCCAGTCCGTGGCGAGCAGTTCACGGGCCCGCTCTGCCGCCTGCCAGGACGTTCCCGAGAACAGGATCGTCGCCCGCCGCGGCGGGTTCTCCGCGCCGCCCGGATCCGGCCGGCTCTGCACCGCGGCCGGCTCGGCGTAGCGGTACAGGCCGCGCAGCGTGCCGTCGGTGACCCGCTGTCCCTCCTCGCCCTCGGGGAGCGCGGGCATCGGGTAGTTCTCGTTGTAGACGGTGAGGTAGTAAAAGACGTCCTCCGCGTTCGGGCCGTACATCGCGTTGATGCCATCCTTCACGATCGCGGCGACCTCGTAGGCGAACGAGGGGTCGTAGGCGCGCACGTTCGGCAGCGTCGAGGCCAGCACGTGCGACTGCCCGTCCTCGTGCTGGAGCCCCTCTCCGTTCATCGTCGTCCGGCCGGCGGTGCACCCGATGAGGAAGCCCCGGGCGCGTTCGTCGGCGAGCTGCCAGATCTCGTCGCCCACCCGCTGGAATCCGAACATCGAGTAGTACATGTAGAACGGCAGCATCGGCAGCGACCACGTCGCGTACGAGGTCCCGGCGGCCATGAAACTCGCCATCCCGCCGGCCTCGGTGATCCCCTCCTCCAGGATCTGGCCGTCGACCGCCTCGGCGTAGTGCATCGGCAGCCCGGCGTCGACCGGGGTGTAGAGCTGGCCCTTCGGCGAGTAGATCTTCATCTCGGAGAACAGCGCGTCGAGACCGAAGGTCCGGCCCTCGTCCGGGATGATCGGCACGACGAACCTGCCGACGTTCTCGTCGCGCATCAGATTGCGGAGTACGCGCGCGAAGACCATCGTCGTCGAGACCGCCTGGTCCCGTGATCCGACGCGGAACTCGGCGAACGCCGCATCGTCGGGGGCCGGCAGGCCCTCGAGCCCCTTGCCCCGGACGACCCGGTGCGGCAGCGAACCGCCCTGCTCGCGCAACCTCGCCGTGAGGTACTCGTACTCGGGCGACCCCTCCCCGGGACGGATGTACGGCGGCTCGTCGCTGTCGAGGACGGGGTCGGGGACCTGGTTCTGCAGCTTCAGCCGCTCGCGCAGCGCCCGCAGCTGGTCGTGGGTCATCTTCTTGATCTGGTGCGTGGCGTTGCGCGCCTCGATCTCGGGCCCGAGCTTCCAGCCCTTCACGGTCTTGGCGAGGATCGCCGTCGGCGCGCCGGTGTTCTCGACGGCGGCCTGGTAGGCGGCGTAGATCTTGCGGAAGTCGTGACCCCCGCGGGGCAGCGCCTGCAGCTCCTCGTCGCTCATGTCGGCGACGAGGGCACGCAGGCGCGGATCCGGCCCGAAGAAGTGCTCGCGGATGTAGGCGCCGGACTCGATCGTCATTCGCTGGAAGTCGCCGTCGAGCGTCGAGTTCATCTTCTCGACGAGCACGCCATCGGTGTCGCGGGCGAGGAGCGCGTCCCAACGCGAGCCCCAGATGACCTTGATGACGTTCCAGCCGTTGCCGCGGAACTCGGCCTCGAGCTCCTGGATGATCTTGCCGTTGCCGCGGACGGGGCCGTCGAGGCGCTGGAGGTTGCAGTTCACGACGAAGATGAGATTGTCGAGGCGCTCGCGCGTCGCGAGGCTCAAGCCGGCGCGGGACTCCGGCTCGTCGAACTCCCCGTCGCCGACGAAGCACCAGACCCGCGAGCCGGAGGTGTCGAGGATGCCCCGGTTCTGGAGGTAGCGGTTGAAGCGCGCCTGGTAGACCGCGGCGATCGGCCCGAGGCCCATCGAGACGGTCGGGAATTCCCAGAAGTCGGGCATGAGACGCGGGTGCGGGTAGCTCGACAGGCCGTGGCCGCCCACCTCGAACCGGAAGTTCTCGAGGTTGGCGACGCTGAGGCGACCCTCGACGAAGGCCCGCGCATATATTCCCGGCGAGGCATGGCCCTGGAAGAAGACCTGGTCACCGGGTCCGTCGTCCTTGCCGTGGAAGAAGTGGTTGAAACCGACCTCGTAGAGCGTGCTCGCCGCGGCGTAGGTGGAGAGGTGACCGCCGATGCCGGAGTACCGGGCGTTCGCCCGCGACACCATGACTGCCGCGTTCCACCGGATGTAGGCGCGGATCCGGCGCTCGAGGTACTCGTCGCCGGGGAAGGGCGGCTCCTCGTCGGCCGGGATCGTGTTGACGTACGGCGTCGAGACCGTCGCCGGGAAGTTGACCTGGAGGGCGAGCGCCCGGCTGAGCAACTTCATGAGGAGGAAGCGGGCCCGGGCCTTGCCTCGGTCGCCGACGACCGCGTCGAACGAGTCGAGCCACTCGTCGGTCTCGACCGGATCGACATCGGGTACCTGGTGCGAGAAACCGTCGAAAATCACGGGGGTTCTTCCATTCCGTCGATTCCGTTCACGGCAGGTCGAACGGGTTCTTTCCTACTCGACCGACGTTAACGGCGCTCCCCGGACCGGGCGCACCCGTGGTGCAGACTGAACGGGTGGACGCGGGTCGACGCACGGTCGTTTACACGGATGGAGCATGCCACGGGAACCCGGGCCCCGGCGGCTGGGCGTGGGCCACCGGTCCCGATCGCTACGCCGCGGGGGCCGAAGCGCTGACGACGAATCAGCGGATGGAGCTCACCGCCGTGATCGAGGCCGTGACCCATCACCCGGGACCGCTCGAGATCGTGAGCGACTCGGCCTACGTCGTCCGCTGCTTCGAGGACCGGTGGTGGGTGGGATGGCAGGCGAGGGGGTGGCGCAACGCGAAGAAGGAGCCCGTCGCCAATCAGGACCTGTGGCGCGAGCTCATCGGCGAGGTCGTCGACCACCGGCCGGGAGAGATCGGGTTCCGGTGGGTGAAGGGGCACGCCGGTGACCCGTTGAACGAGCTCGTCGACGAGCTGGCGACCGCCGCGGCGCGCTCCCAGAAGCCGAGGCGGAGCGCCGGAGGGTAGGGGAGGTGCGGTCCGGGGGGCATTGATGACTAACGTCATCGTGTCTATATGAACTATCGACTGACCCATCTCCAAACCCTCGAGTCCGAGGCGATCCACGTGATCCGCGAGGTCGGCGCCGAGTGCGAGCGGCCTGCGCTGCTGTTTTCCGGCGGGAAGGACTCCGAGGCGCTCCTCCACCTCGCGGCGAAAGCCTGCTGACCGCAGCCGATCCCGTTCCCCGTCGTCCACGTCGACACCGGTCACAACTTCGACGAGGTGCTCGCCTTTCGGGACCGCCGGGTCGCCCAGCTCGGCGTGCGGCTGATCGTCGCCTCGGTCCAGGAGTCGATCGACCACGGCGAGATCGCCGAGGACCCCACCCCCGGTGCCTCACGCAACCGGCTCCAGACCCACAGCCTTCTCCGGACGATCGCGGCGAACCGCTTCGACGCCGTTCTCGGGGGCGGGCGGCGGGACGAGGAGAAGGCGCGGGCCAAAGAGCGCGTCTTTTCGGTGCGGGACGAGTTCGGCCAGTGGGACCCCCGTGCCCAGCGGCCGGAGTTGTGGAACCTCTACAACACCCGCCGCCACCCGGGGGAGCACTTCCGCGTCTTCCCGCTCTCGAACTGGACCGAGCTCGACGTCTGGCAGTACGTCGGCCGGGAGCACCTTGAGCTGCCGTCGATCTACTTCGCCCACGAGCGGGAGGTCTTCCGCCGCGACGGGATGCTCCTCGCGGTCGGTCCGTATTCGGGACCGCGCGAAAACGCCTCCGGCAAGCGGCCCTTCGTCGCGACCGTCCGTTACCGGACCGTCGGCGACATGACCTGCACGGCGGCGGTCGAGTCCGGAGCGGCGACCGTCGAGGAGGTCATCGCCGAGACGGCGGTCACCCGGATCTCCGAACGTGGGGCGACGCGGGCCGACGACCGCTTCAGCGTCGCGGCGATGGAGGACCGCAAGCGGGAGGGCTACTTCTAGTGGAGCTGCTCCGGATCGCGACCGCCGGCTCGGTCGACGACGGCAAGTCGACGCTGATCGGCCGACTGCTCTACGACTCGCAGTCGGTCTACGACGACGACCTCGCGGCGATCGAGCGGGCGAGCAGCCTGCGCGGCGACGACTACGTCGACCTCGCGCTCCTGAGCGACGGCCTGCGCGCCGAACGGGAGCAGGGGATCACGATCGACGTCGCCCACCGCTACTTCGCGACCCCCCGACGCAAGTTCATCGTCGCCGACACGCCCGGTCACGTGCAGCACCCGCGCAACATGGTGACGGGCTGTTCGACGGCCGACCTCGTCCTCATCCTCGTCGACGCCCGCCATGGGATCACCGAGCAGACGCGTCGGCACGCCTCGATCGCGTCGCTCCTGGGCATCGGCCACATGGTGATCTGCGTGAACAAGATGGACCTCGTCGACTACGAGGAGCGGCGGTACGATGAGATCCGCGCTGAGTTCGAGGGGTTCGCCTCCCTTCTCGAGATCGCCGACGTGACCTTCATCCCCGTCTCGGCGCTGCACGGCGACAACGTCGTCGAACGGTCGGTCGAGATGCCGTGGTACGAGGGTGCTTCGCTCCTCCACCACCTGGAGGAGGTGCACGTGGCGGGGGACCGCGACCTCGAGGATCTGCGTCTGCCCGTGCAGTGGGTCGTGCGCCCGCGCTCGGCCGAATGGAACGACTTCCGCGGCTACGCCGGGACGCTCGCCGGAGGGATCCTCGCGCCCGGCGACGAGGTGACCGTCCTGCCGGGCGGCGAGACCACGCGTGTCGTGGCGATCGAGTCGGCGGACGGCCCAATCAAGGAGGCTTTCCCGCCGATGTCCGTCATCGTCCGTCTCGCCGACGATCTCGACGTCGCCCGCGGCGACAGGATCTGTGGCAGCGGGACGAACCCGACCGTCGCCCAGGAGATCTCGGCGATGGTGTGCTGGATGGACCAGTCCCCGTTGCGGGCCGGCGCCCGGCTGTACCTGAAACACACGTCGCGCTGGACCCGGGGGATCGTCGACCGGGTCGAGTACCGGCTCGACGTGAACTCGCTCGGGCGCGTACGGGGCGTCGCCGGGCTCGACCTGAACGACATCGGCCTTGTCGACCTGCGGGTCGCCGCGCCGCTCTTCTTCGACGACTACCGCCGCAACCGTGCGACGGGGAGCCTCATCCTCGTCGACGAAGCGACGAGCCGAACCGTCGGGGCGGGCATGATCGCCGGCACCGCCGCCTAGCGACAGTCGTCGGATCCATGAGCGGCGCGGCGCCTTCGCGGGCCGCCGGAGCGGTCCGGGCGTCGGTTCGCGACGCTGGCGATGGGGCCCGGTCGATAGTCTTGCCAGTGGCAATTCGCACCCGGGAGGTGGTTCACACGGCCGAAGCTGGCTCGGACGAAGGACGCTACGACCTTGTCATCGTCGGCGGCGGTCCCGGTGGGTACGCCGTCGCGCTCTACGGCGCGGCCGCGGGTTTGTCGATCGCGATGGTCGAGAAGGACAAGGTCGGCGGCACCTGTCTGCATCGCGGCTGCATCCCCGCCAAGGAGTTCCTCGAGACGGCGAGCGTCTACCGGACGGTCGGGGCGGCGGGGGAGTTCGGGATCGCGGCCGGCCCGCCGACCGTCGACTTCGCCGTCAGCCTCGAGCGCAAGGGCAAGGTCGTCGACCAGTTGTTCAAGGGCCTGACGGGGCTCCTGAGGCGCCGCAACGTGACGACGCTTTCCGGCGTCGGGCGGCTTGGAGCGGACCACACCGTGCACGTCACCGGTTCCGACGGCTCGATGACCGAGCTGCGCGGCACAAACGTCGTGCTCGCCACCGGCTCGGTGCCGCGGCTCATCCCCGGGTTCGTGGCGGGAGGGTTCGTCCTCACCTCGGACGAAGTGCTCGAGCTCGACCACATCCCGCCGGCGGTCGCCGTGATCGGCGGTGGCGCGATCGGCTGCGAGTTCGCGTCGATGTTGTCGGACCTCGGCGCGCACGTCACTCTCCTCGAGGTCCTGCCGAACATCCTGCCCGGGTGCGACCGGGAGGTCGCCGACGTCGTCGTGAGGTCGTTCAAGAAGCGGGGGATCATCGTCCGCACCGGGGTCGCCGTGCGCGGCCACGAGCCGAACGGGCACGGGACGACCGTCCTGTTCGGCGACGGCGAGCGCGTCGACGTCGACGTGGTTGTGGTCTCCGTCGGCCGACGGCCGTTGTCCGAGGGCCTCTGCGACGAGGGCACCGGGGTCGAGATCGACGAGCGCGGCTTCGTGAGCGTGGACCCCTGGATGCGTACGAAGGCAGAAGGGGTCTTCGCGGTCGGCGATCTCGTCGCCACCCCGCAGCTCGCCCACGTCGGGTTCGCCGAGGGGATCCTCGTCGTCAAGCAGATCCTCGGTGAGCCGGCGGTGCCCGTCGACTACGGCGCCGTCCCGTGGTGCATCTACTGCCATCCCGAGGTCGCATTCGTCGGCATGACGGAGGACGCAGCGCGTGCCGCCGGTTTCGACGTCGTCGTGCAACGCGACCCGTTCGCGGGGAACGGCCGGGCCCGTATCCTCGGCGAGACCGAGGGTCTCGTGAAGGTCATCGCCGAGAAGACCCCGTCCGGTGGCGCCGGACGCCTGCTCGGCGTGCACATGGTCGGTCCGTGGGTGACCGAGCAGCTCGGCCAGGCCTACCTCGCCGTGAACTGGGAGGCGACCCCCGGTGAGATCGCCCAATTCGTCCAACCACATCCGACGCTCTCCGAGACGTTCGGCGAGACGGTCCTCGCGCTGACCGGAAGGGGTCTTCACGTTGGCTGACATCACGATGCCGCAGCTCGGCGAGACGGTCACCGAGGGCACGATCCTGCGCTGGCTGAAAAAGATCGGCGACCAGGTTGCGCTCGACGAGCCGTTGTTCGAAGTCTCGACCGACAAGGTCGATTCTGAGGTCCCGTCGCCTTTCGCGGGAGTCCTGTCCGAGATCATCGTTCCCGAGGGCCAGACCGTTGCGGTCGGCTCACGTCTCGCGGTCATCGGCTCCTCGGCGGCGGACGTCGTTGCCGCGCCCCCCCCGGCACCGCCGTCGTCACCCGCTGCCGAGCCCGCGGCCGCACCGCCTCCGCCGCCTGCGCAGTCCGCGCCTCCACCGCCCCCTCCTTCCCCCGTTGCGCCGCAGGCACCGCCGACGGAACCGGTCCGGGTCGCGCCGGACGACGTGGAGGAGGACGGATCGCGGGGCGCCCTGCTCTCGCCGGTCGTGCGCCGGTTGATACGGGAGAACGGGCTTGATCCTTCGCAGATCCCGGGCACGGGGATCGGCGGGAGGATCACGCGCGACGACGTGCTCGCTCACCTCGGCGCGGTCTCGAACGCCGTCGCGGTGGCCGGCCGCGCCCCCAGCGCGCCTCCGGCCACCGTGCCTGCTGTACCGGTCGTCCGGCCGATGGAACGGCCGTCGGTAGCGGTCCCGCCGGCACCGCTCGGCGTGCGCGACGAGATCGTGCCGTTCACCCCGGTGCGCCGGGTCACCGCCGAGCACATGATCCGGTCGATCAACACCTCGGTGCACACGCTCGTCGCGATCGAGACGGACTTCGAGAACGTCGAACGCGTCCGCAACGCGTTGAAGAGCCAGTTCCGGACGGAGGAGGGCATCGGGCTCACGTACCTTCCGTTCGTCGCCCGGGCGGTGATCGACGTCCTGCGGGACTACCCGAACCTCAACTCCTCGGTCGGCGACGACGCGCTTATCGTCCACCACGACATCCACCTCGGGATCGCCGTCGATCTCCAGCGCGAGGGCCTCATCGTCCCGGTCGTGCACAACGCCGACGGCCAGTCGCTGCGGGGGCTCGCGCGTTCGATCGCCGACCTCGCGGCGCGGGCGCGGAATCGCCAGCTGAGCGCCGACGACATCACCGGTGGGACGTTCACGATCACGAATCCCGGTCCGTTCGGGACGTTCATCACCGCGCCGATCATCGCCCAGCCGCAGGTCGCCATCCTGTCGACCGACGGTGTGAAGCGGAAGCCGGTCGTCGTCGTGGCGCAGGACGACTCCGAGTCGATCGCCATCCACTCGGTCGGCGTGCTCGCGCTCGTCTTCGACCACCGCGCCGTCGATGGTGCCTACGCGTCCTCGTTCGTGCGGGATGTCGCCCGGGTCATCGAGACGCGCGACTGGCTCGCCGAGCTGTAGACGTGACGCCGATGTCCGCGCGCTCCCGCGGACCGCTGCGGGTCCGCTGTCTCGGGCGCGTCCCGTACCGGGAGGCGCTCGCGCTCCAGCACGCGCTGTTCCGCCGCAGCCGCGAGGACTACCTGCTATTCGTCGAGCACCCCCACGTCTACACGCTCGGGGTCCGGGCCCGTCCCGCGCACGTGCTCGTCGATCCGGAAAGCGTCGGGGCGGAGCTCGTGAAGGCCGACCGTGGCGGCGACGTCACGTACCACGGGCCGGGGCAGGTCGTCGGCTACCTGGTCATCTCGGTCGACCTCGGCCCCGGGGCGATCCCCGCCTACGTGCACGGCATCGAGGATCTCGTCATCGGAGCGCTCGGCGATCTTGGGCTGCCGGCGGTCGGTCGGCTCGCGGGGTACCCGGGGGTCTGGGTGGAACCCGACGGCGAGGTGCCGCGCAAGATCTGCGCCGTGGGTGTGCGGGTCTCGCGGGGCCGGACGATGCACGGCTTCGCGCTCAACGTCGACGCCGATCTCGCGATGTTCTCCCACATCGTGCCGTGTGGGATCCCGGACCGGCCGGTGACGTCGCTGCGCGCCGAGGGCCTCGCCGCGACTCAACAGGACGTGATCGACGCCATCGTCACGAGGGCGCGGACGTCACCCGTGTTCGGGGGCGCGTCAGGCGTCCGACCGGTCGAGCGCCAGGACGCGTCGGCGGCCGACGTTCGACGCTTCACGGAATCCGGTTCGCCGGAGCGACCGGCCTTCCGCCGGCTCGCCGCGGCAGGGGTCGACCCGCGACGCGGCGTCGAGATCAGCTCGCGCAAGCCCCCGTGGTTGAGGGTCGAGGCCACGATGGGAAAGGAATACCTCGCCCTCCGCAAGACGATGCGCTCGCTCGACCTCGTCACGGTGTGTGAGGAGGCAGGCTGCCCGAACATCTACGAGTGCTGGGCCGCCGGGACCGGGACCTTCATGATCAACGGCGAGCGCTGTACGCGGGCGTGCGGCTTCTGCCTCGTGGACACGAGGCACCCGCTGCCGCTCGACGAGACAGAGCCCGCCCGCGTCGCCGACGCCGTCGCGCACATGGGACTCGCCCACGCGGTCGTGACCACCGTCGCCCGCGACGACCTGGCCGACGGCGGGGCGGGGGCGTTCGCATCGACGATCGCCGCGATCCGGGAGCGCCGGCCGGGCACGACCGTCGAGGTCCTCGTCTCGGACTGCAAGGGGGACGAGTCGGCCCTGCGGGTCGTCTTTGCGGCGCGTCCGGACGTGCTCGCCCACAACGTCGAGACCGTGCTCCGCCTCCAGCGTGCCGTCCGGCCCTCGGCGTCGTACGCGCGCAGCCTCGCGGTGCTGGCCGGCGCGAAGGCCGTGGGGCTGACGACGAAATCCGGGTTCATGCTCGGACTCGGAGAGACCGAGCATGAGGTCGAGGGCGTCCTGGCTGATCTCGCGGCCGTCGGCGTCGACATCGTGACGATCGGCCAGTACCTGCGCCCGTCGGCTGCGCACCTGCCGGTCGCTCGCTGGTGGTCGCCGGAGGAGTTCGCCGCGGTGCGCAGCCGCGCGATGGAGTTCGGTTTCGCCCACGTCGAGGCGTCGCCGCTCACGCGCTCGAGCTACCACGCTCGCGAGGGGGCCGACGCCGCGAGGAGGGTGGCGGCTCCGGCGTGATGCCCGACGACCCCGTCGAGGCGCGCCTCGGCCGCGCCGAGCGGGTGCGGGCATGCATGGCTGCGCTCGGCGTCGACGTGCAACGAGACCGACCGTGCCCACGGTGTCGTGCGGGCATGAACCGGGCCCGCGGCGATCCGGCTCCGGGGGACTCCGGGTAACCTCGGATCGTGCCTCCCACGGCCAGACTCCCGGTGACGCCACCCGAACACCCGGTTCTCATCGTGGTGCTCGACGGTTGGGTGGACGCCGGATTCGGCGCCGCGACCGCGGTCGCGGCGATCCTCTCGGAGATGAAGACGGAGACGTTCGCGACCTTCGAGGCCGACGACCTGATCGACCAGCGGGCGCGTCGACCGCGGTTGAGGATCGACGACGGAGTGCGTGCCGGGATCTCCTGGCCCGAGATCCAGGTGCTCGTCGGGCGGGACCGGATGGGATCCGGCGTCGCGCTCCTCATCGGTCCGGAGCCCGATTACCGCTGGCGGCAGTTCACCGGCGAGGTCGTCAAGGTCGCGCGGGATCTCGACGTCCGGCTCGTCGTCAGCCTCGGCGCCTTCCCGAACGCGACGCCGCACACCCGTCCGATCAAGCTCGCCGCGACGGCGTCCGATGCCGAGCTCGCGCGCAAGATCGGCGTCGTGCGCGGGGCGATCGAGGTGCCCGCGGGACTCGGAGAGGTGATCGGCGAAGCGTGTGTCGCGGCAGGTATCCCGTCGATCGGTCTGTGGGCGCGGGTCCCCCACTACGTCGCGGCGATGCCGTTCGCGCCCGCCGCGCTCGCGCTCGTCGAGGGACTGTCATCGATATCCGGGCTCGTGTTCCGGACCGAGGCTCTCGCGCGCAGCGCCGAGGAGGCCCGCCGCCAGGTTGACGAGTTGATTGCCCAGTCACCGGACCACGAGGCGATGGTCCGGCAGATGGAGGAGCAGCTCGACACCGAAGGAGAGGTGCTGCTCGACATCGAGGGCGACCTGCCGTCCGGCGACGAGATCGCCTCCGAGCTCGAGCGGTACTTGCGCGGCGAGTCGGCGTGAGCGACGGGTCTGCGGCCGACGGCCCGCCAGCTGAGGCGGTCGTGTTCGACATGGACGGCTTGCTCGTCGACACCGAGCAGATCTGGGGCCGCGTCCAGGCCTCCATCTTCGACGAGATAGGTGTCGACATCCGCCCGTTGCTCGGGAGCGGGCTCATCACGGGCATGCGCGCCGATGAGGCTGTGGGGCTCTTCCGCGAACGGCTCGGGTTCGCCGGCCCGAGCGACGCCGAACTCGGGGCGCGCATCGTCGAGGGGGTCCTCGCGGCCATCCCCGGCGAGGCGCGGATCCTGCCGGGGGCGCTCGAAGCGCTCGACTTCTGTGCGCGTCACGGGCTCGCGGTGGCGCTCGCTTCGGGCTCGGTGGAACCGGTGATCGACGCCGTGCTGGCGCGGTTCGACCTGCGCGACCGGTTCGCCGTCGTCGTCTCCGCCGCCGAGGTCGAGCTGGGGAAGCCGCACCCGGCGGTCCTGCTCGCGACCGCCGAACGACTCGGCGTCGATCCGGTCCGCTGCGTGGTCGTCGAGGACGCGTTGAACGGCTGCATCGCGGCGAAGGCCGCCCGGATGCGCGTCGTCGCTGTCCCCGAACCCGGCACCGAGGGCGACCCGCGTTGGGTGCTCGCCGACGTCGTGCTGTCCTCCCTCGACGAGTTCCCCGGAGCAGAGGTTGCGGGCCTTCTCGGGCTCGCGCCGGCGGGGCACGAGCGCTAGGTCCTCCCGACCCTCGTCCGCCGAGGCGCGGCGGGAATTCGAAGGACACCGGCCTTTCTCAGGAAACGCTGATCTGACTCACAGAATCTGAGCGTACGGTTCGCCACGGTCCCTTCTTCTCCGAGGACGGTGGCACATGGGTTCGATCCTGACATGGCAACGCGAATTCCGACGCGGGTCCGCGATCCGGAGGTGTCTCGTCGGCGTCACGGTGGTCGGTGTCGCCGTGGCCGTCGCCGCGTTAAGCGGTATCACCGCGGTTTCGGCCTCGACGACGACGACGTCGCCGGGCTCGGGCAAGTCCGGGAGCTCCACGGCCGCGATGAAAGCCTATGAGACCTGCCTCGCGAAACACGGCGTGAAGCTGCCGACGGGCCGCTTCGGCTCGGGCGGCACGCAGCCGTCCATCCCCGCCGGCTCGGGCGGCACGCGGTCGTCCTTCCCCGCCGGATCAGGCACCGGCTTCTCGAACTCGAAGGTCGCCAAGGCCGAGAAGGCCTGCGCCAGCCTGCGCCCGAAGGGGGCGTTCGGCTTTGGTGGCGGTGGCGGTTTCTCCGACAGCGCGGCGTTCACCGCCTATCGCTCCTGCCTGAAGCTCCACGGGGTGACCCTTCCCACGTCGTACCGTCCGTCTGGGACCGTGGGCTCGTCGAGCTCGACGACGACGACGCTCGCCCAGAGCCCGAAGATGAAGGCCGCGCTCGCCGCGTGCGCGCCGTTACTCCCGAAACAGTCTTCGTCGACCGTGACGAAGAAACCGGCGAACAAGTCGTCGGGTTAGTCCACCAAGAAGACCACCAAGAAGTCCACGAAGTGATCAGATCCCTGGCCGCGCGAAGGAGCCGGTGTTGTCCATGACCATCCATCCGAAGAAACTCTGGTCGAAGGGCGCGCTGCTTTATGCCGTGCTCGTCGTCGCCGTCTGCGCCGCCCTGGGATTCGGGCTCGACTCGATCTACGGCGGGACCTCCGGCGCGTCGGGTGCGATCCGGACCGCGACCGTCGAACGTGGCACCGTCCAGGCGGTCGAGACGGCGTCGGGCAACGTGAGCTCCGCGACTTCGACGTCGTTGAGCTTCTCGGCGAGCGGGACGCTCACCGCGGTCGATGTGGCCGTGGGTGACAAGGTGACTGTCGGCGAAACCCTCGCCACGATCGAAGCGAAACAAGCTCAGCAGGCTCTCACGTCGGCCAGGGCAGCCCTTGTGTCCGCTGAAGAGAACCTCGCTGACGCCAAGGCGGGCGGCGGTCAATCCCAGCTTGCTCAGCAAGCCGCCAGCCTCAAGTCCGCCAAGTTGACGCTGAAATCGGATGAACAGCAATTGGAATCCGATGAGACGTCACTCGCAACCGCGAAGAAGCAGTCGAAGGTTGATGAAAGGCTCGGCTGTACGGCGACGACCAGTAGTTCGGCGACGACCAGTAGTTCGGCAAACTCGGCGAGCAGTTCGTCGGTCTCGAACACGAACGCTTCCTCGACCGACTCCTCATCGAGCGCGTCGAACTCGGGCAGTGGTTCGGGAGCTACCGAATCAGCCAAGTTGACGGTTGACATCGCAGCTGTCACGACGCCCGCCGCACCCGTGGTGACCACGGAAAACGCGAGCGGCATCACGACGAGCGGCGCGACGCTCAACGCGACCGTTGATCCCGAAGGTGCCGACACGGACTACTACTTCCAGTACGGCACGACTGCCGCGATGGGTTCGACCACCTCCCAAACCGACGCGGGCTCCGGCACGAGCCCGATCCCGGTGAGCGCCGAGATCAGTGGACTCACTTGGGGTGAGACCTACTACTACGAAGTCGTCGCGACGAACTCCTCCGGCTCGAGCGATGGATCCGAGCAGGTGTTCACGACGTCGGCGGCCTCGCAACCCTCGGTGACCACGGAAGCCGCGAGCGGCATCACGACGAGTGGCGCCACGCTCAACGCGACCGTGAATCCGAACGGTGCCGATACGGACTACTACTTCCAGTACGGCACGACCGACGCGTACGGCTCGACGACCTCCTCAACCGACGCCGGTTCGGGCACGGCGGCGGTCTCGGTGAGCACCGGGATCAGCGGACTTGCTTCGGGAAAGACCTATGACTACCGAGTCGTCGCGACGAACAGTGTCGGAACCAGCTACGGATCCGAGCAGACGTTCACGGCGAACTCACGGCCGACAGTGGAAACCGGCTCGGGCAGCGGAACGACGACGACAACCGTCACCCTCTCGGGCACGGTGAACCCCGGGGGCGTCGACACTACTGTGCACTTCCAGTACGGCGATACGGCTGGGATGGCGCGCAGGACCGCCTCTATTGATGCCGGCGCGGGCACGACCGCGGTGTCGGTGAGCACGATCGTCACCGGGTTGAAGCCGGACACCCAGTACAACTTCCGGCTCGACGCCACGAGCTCGCTCGGAACCGTCCACGGGGTGACGGAGACCTTCTCGACGGCAGAGACTTCCTGTGCCTCGGACAAGGCGACTATCGCCGCCGACGAGCAGACGATCGCTCGCCAGAACCTGACCGTTGAGGAGCAGAGTCAGAGCGTCGCCTCGACCGAAGCGGGCGACGTGACGAGCCCGGCGACGATCGTCCAGGACGAGGCGACTGTCGAGGCCGACGAGTACACGGTGAGCACCGACGAGCAGGCGCTGAGCGCGACGACGCTCACGTCGCCGATCGCCGGTACGGTGACGGCGCTCAACGGCTCGGTCGGCGAGACCGTCAGCGGAAGCAGCTCGAACTCGAATTCGAGTTCGAGCTCGAGCTCCGGGACTTCGGGGGCGACGGGCTCATCCAGCTCGTCCAGTTCCTCGGGATCCTCGTTCGTTACCATCACGAACCTTGGCAACCTCGAGGTCGTCGCGTCGTTCGCCGAGGCGGACATCTCCAACATTGCCATCGGCGATCCGGCGACGGTGTCGCTCGCCGCGCTCCCCGACACGGATCTCTCGGCCCTGGTTACGGCCGTCTCGCCTACTTCGACCGTGTCGAACAACGTCGTCACCTACGACGTGACGATCGCCATCGATGACCCACCCTCTGACGTGAAGGTCGGCATGACCGCCGACGTGACCGTCATCACCGCCTCGAAGACCGGCGTGCTCATCGTGCCGTCGGCGGCCGTGACGACGACCGGGACGAGGTCGACCGTGACGGTCCTCAGCCACGGCATCCAGACGACGCAGCCGGTCGTCACGGGCCTCGTCGGAAGCTCGACGACGCAGATCGTGGCCGGCCTGAAAGCTGGCGAGGTCGTCGTCGAGCCGACGGTGAGCGTCTCCTCGACCGGCACGAGCACGTCGGGCGGCACCACCTTCACCGGCGGCGGTGGAGGTGGATTGAGCCTCGGGGGGTTCGGCGGCTGATGACGACGAGCCCGGCGGACGGGGCAAGCCCGCGTCGTCGACCGATCATCGAGATCAAGCACGTCTCGAAGATCTACGCAATGGGCGAAGCCGAGGTGCATGCGCTGCGTGACGTCTCGCTCACGATCGAGAGCGGTGACTTCGTTGCCATCATGGGTGCGTCCGGCTCGGGCAAGTCGACGATGATGAACATCCTCGGGTGCCTCGACGTTCCCACCAAGGGCTGGTACTGGCTCGACGGCGTCGACGTGAGGAGGCTCGACGAGGTGACCCTTTCGGTCGTGCGGAGCCGCAAGATCGGCTTCGTCTTCCAGGCCTACAACCTGATCCCACGGACGACGTCACTCGCCAACGTCGAACTGCCGCTCGCCTACGCCGGCGTGCGGCCCAAGGAGCGGCGCGCCCGCGCGATCCAGGCACTCGAGCTCGTCGGCCTGGCCGACCATCTCGAATACCGCCCGAACCAGATGTCCGGCGGGCAGCAGCAGCGCGTCGGTGTCGCCCGAGCGATCGTCACGAACCCGGCGCTCGTACTCGCCGACGAGCCGACCGGGAACCTCGACACCGTGGCCGCCGAGGACGTGATGCACATCTTCAGCCTCCTCAACGCCGAGGGGCGGACGGTCGTCCTCATCACGCACGAGGCGGACCTCGCGGAGTTCGCCAAGCGCATCATCCGCCTGCGCGACGGGGAGATCGTCGCCGATGTCCGCACCGCCCCAGTCGAGGGATCGCCGCCGCGGCTCGACGCCGAGCACACGATCCGGACATCGAGCGTGGCGTCATGAGCTGGTGGGACAACTTCGTCATCGCCCTGCAGGGCGCGACCTCGAACAAGTTGCGTTCAATGCTCACGATGCTCGGTGTCCTGATCGGTGTGGCAGCAGTGATCATCCTCGTCGCCGTCGGCACGGGGTCGTCGGCGCAGGTTCAGGCGAACATCAACCGGCTCGGCACGAACACGATCACCGTGATGAACCTCGGTCGCTTCGGCGGGCGGGGGACCGTCGGGACCCAGACGAGCGCCGCCACGATCACGATCGCCGACGTGCGCCAGATCGAGGACCCGACCCAGGCGCCCGACGTCAAGTCGGTCTCACCGGCCGTGTCGACGTCGACTGACGCGACCTACTCCGGCGCAAGCGACTCGGGCGTGACGGTGACGGGAAGCACGCCGTCGTATCTCACGGCGAGCGACTACACGGTCGAGGCGGGCAGCTCGATCACGAGCTCCGAGGTCACGAACCGGCAACGCGTCTGCGTCGTGGGCCAGACGGTCGTGACCGACCTGTTCGGCACGGCGAACCCGATCGGCGAGACGATCCAGCTCGGCTCCTCGAGCTTCGAGGTTGTGGGCGTGCTGGCCACGAAGGGGTCGACGGGCATCGAAAACGAGGACAACGTCATCATCGCCCCCTACACGGCAGTCCAGGACGAGCTCACCGGCGAGTCCCAGTCCTTCAGCGAGCTCCTCGTCCAGGGCAAGTCCTCGTCGACCCTCGACCTCGCGGAGAGCGAGGTGGAGTCGATCCTCGCCACCGCGAACAACACGACCGTCGCCGACCTGCCGTTCATAATCGTCAACCAGGCGAGCCTGGTCAGCACAGCAGAGTCGACCTCGAGCACCTTCACCGTGCTGCTCGCCGCGGTCGCCGGGATCTCCCTTCTCGTCGGCGGTATCGGGGTGATGAACATCATGCTCGTCACCGTCACGGAGCGGACCCGGGAGATTGGCATCCGCAAGGCGATCGGCGCGCGCAAGTCGGTGATCCTCGCCCAGTTCCTCTACGAGTCGGTGTTGCTGTCGTTGCTCGGCGGGATCGCCGGCGTCATCATCGGCTTCATCGGCTCGCGTTTCCGGATCGACGGGGTCATGCCCGTGATCGCCCCGTACTCGATCGTGCTCGCGCTCGGGGTGTCCGTGGCGGTAGGTGTGTTCTTCGGCTTCTACCCGGCCAACCGGGCCGCGTCGCTCCGACCGATCGACGCTCTTCGTTACGAGTAGCAGGGAGCCATCAATGGCGAACATCGAATCCGGGGAAGGTGGCACGCCGCGGGAGGCGGGCGCGTCCGATGCATTCGCACTCCCGCCAATGGGTCAGGGCGGGACCGACGACGCCATTCTCGGCGACGAGGACTGGCCGGCCGCGACCGCGAAGCGCGGCGTCCGGCTGCGCACGCCGACCGCGGTGCTCGTCGGCCTGCTCCTCGTCGTGGGTGGTTTCTGGGGAGGGGTGATCCTGCAGAAGGACGAAGGGAGCTCTGGCGCAGGCAGCTTCTCGGCGCTGCGGTCCGGGTTCTCCCTCGGCGCGTCCCCGCGCACCGGCGGCTCGTCGCTCTTCGGGTCGAGTGGCGCGACGACCGGGACCGTGACCGACGTTATCGGCAAGACGCTCTACATCACCAGTTCCTCCGGCAGCCTCGTCAAGGTGACGGTCGGCTCGTCGGCTACGGTCACGCGGAACGCGAAGTCGTCGCTCGCCGACCTGAAGATCGGCGACACGGTGATCGTCGAGGGGGTCAAGACGAAGTCCGGGGCGGTGACGGCGTCGTCGATCTCGGCGACCGCCGCCGGGGTCAGTTCGTCGTTCGCCTCGACCGCGCTGGGCGGAGGCTAGGGGCATCGGGCGCGTCGGCGGGTCCCGGATCGTCGACCCGCCGGTATCGGTTCGGAATGGGCAATTCGTCATTGGAATCGCAACCGAACGGATCTGAGATGCGAGAAGCACTGAAGCGGTCGACGATGCTTGGTGTGGCGGGACTCGTTGTTTTGGCGGTCGTCGGGTCGGTCTCGTTCGCCGGGGCCGTCGTGGTGGGCGTGCGGCCGACGGCCGGCGTCGGGTAGCCGCGCACGGCCGTCGCGGCCTCGACAGCGACAGGCGTCGCGTCGGTCGCGATGACGCCGCCTCTCCGGCGCGCGCGAGGGCAGGCAGTGTCGTCGCCTAGCCGCGGGTTTTGCCGCGGCGCGCGGCGCGCGTCAGGAAACGATGTTCACGAGATGCGGCAGCCGCACGACGACCCGACGGGGCTCTCTGCCCCCGAGCACCTCCGCGACCTTGGGCGAGGCGAGCGCGAGGCGGACGGCGTCATCTTCTGAGATCGAGGCGTCGACGACGATCCGGTCGCGCAGCTTGCCGTTCGTCTGCACGATCAAGGTGACCGCTTCGTCGACGAGGAACGACGCCTCGGCGACCGGCCAGGGCTCCTCGTGGACGTGCCCGCCGTGCCGGCGCTCCCAGGCCTCGGCGGCGAGGTGGGGCGCCATCGGCGCGAGCAGCTTGAGCAACGTGTCGACTGCCTCGTCGCAGAGCGCCGGCCCGGCGCCGTCGCGCGCCGCGCGGTAGATCGCGTTCGTGAGTTCCATCGCCGACGAGACGGCGGTGTTGAACTCGTAACGGCCGAGGTCGGTCGTGATCGAGTCGATCGTGCGGTGCATGACGCGGCGCAGGTTGTCGTCGGCACCCGAGGGCGCGGTCGGGTCCGCCGGCCGGTCCGGCTCGGACTCGTCGTCGGGGACGGCGAGGCGCCACACCCGTCGCAGGTAGCGGGCGCAGCCTTCGATCATCTCGTCGGACTGGGGGGTCCAGTCGAAGTCGTCGACCGGTGGGGCGACGAAGAGGTGGAAAAGACGCAGAGCGTCGGCGCCGACGGTGGCGAAGTACTCGTCGGGGGCGATGACGTTGCCCTTCGACTTCGACATGGCGCTCCCGCCGAGCCGGATCATCCCCTGGCAGAAGAGCTGGGTGAACGGTTCGCGGAGCTCCGGCGGCGAGAGGCCGAGATCGCCGAGGGCGCGGGTGTAGAAGCGGGCGTAGAGGAGGTGGAGGATGGCGTGGGTGATCCCGCCGATGTACTGGTCGACCGGCATGAAGTGCCGGGCCGAAGCGAGATCGACGGGCTCCGAGTGGTCGCGGGGCGAGCAGAGCCTCAGGAAGTACCAGGACGAGTCGACGAAGGTGTCCATCGTGTCGGTCTCGCGCACGGCCGGGCCGCCACAGCGCGGGCACCTCGCTTCGAGGAAGCCCTTGTGGCGCTTGAGCGGCGACTCGCCGGTCGGCAGGAACTCGACGTCCTCGGGCAAAAGGACGGGCAGGTCGGCCTCGGCGACCCCGACGATGCCGTCGGCCGGGCAGTAGACGACGGGGATCGGGCACCCCCAGTAGCGCTGCCGGCTGATCAGCCAGTCCCGCAGCCGGTACTGCACCGAACGCTCGCCGAGGCCCTTTTCGACGAGCCATTCGGTCGCCCGTTCCTTCGCCGTGTCGACGTCGAGGCCGTCGAGGAAACCGCTGTTGATCTTCGTGCCGGGCCCGGTCCAGGTCTCGCCCGTGAAGTCGTCGGGGGGCGCGACGGTGCGGACGATCGGCAGGTGGTGGGCGACGGCGAAGTCGTGGTCGCGCTGGTCCTCGGCGGGGACGGCCATGATCGCCCCGGTGCCGTAGGTCGCGATCACGTAGTCGGCGACGTAGATCGGCACCGGATCACCGGTGAACGGGTTGACGCACCGGCTCCCGGTGTAGACGCCGCGTTTGGCCGCCGCGACGTCGCCCTCCAGGCGCTGCCGGTCGGATTCGCTCGCCGTCGCCCGGCAGAGCTCGGTCACCGCGGCGGCGCAGTCCGGGGTCGTGAGCTCGCCGACGAGCGGGTGTTCCGGCGCGAGGACGACGTAGGTGACGCCGAACCCGGTGTCCGCCCGCGTCGTGAAGACCTCGATCGAGACGTCGGGGCGGTTCTCGACCGGGAGACGGAAAAGGACCCCCTCGGACCGTCCGATCCAGTTCCGCTGCATCGTCTTCACCCGGTCGGGCCAGTCGAGCCAGTCGAGGGCGGCGAGTATCTCGTCGGCGTACTTCGTGATCCGGAGGAACCACTGCTCGAGGAGGCGGCGCTCGACGACGTCGCCCGAGCGCTCGCAGGTGCTGTCGGAGAGGACCTGCTCGTTGGCGAGCACGGTCTGGCAGCCAGGGCACCAGTTCACCGGGGCCTTGCGCCGGTAGGCGAGGCCCGCCTCGAGGAACCGGAGGAAGATGAGCTGGTTGAAGCGCATGTAGTCGGGGTCGTGGCTGCGAACCTCGCGGCGCCAGTCGTAGACGGCCCCGAGCCGGAGCACGCTCGCGCGCAACTCCTCGATGCGGGCCTCGGTGTACTCGCGCGGGTGCTTCGCGCCCCCCTTGATCGCCGCGTTCTCGGCCGGCAGCCCGAACGAGTCGAACCCGAACGGCGAGAGCACCGCGTGGCCCTGCATCGTCCGGAACCGAACCAGCACGTCGCCGAAGGTGTAGTTGCGGATGTGGCCCTGGTGGGCGGGCCCGCTCGGGTACGGGTACATCGAGAGGACGTAGTAGGGCGGGCGAGGATCGTCGAGGTCGACCTCGTACGTGCCCTCCTCCGCCCAGCGCCGTTGCCAGCGCGGCTCGGCTTCCGCAAAGTCGTAGTTCGCTCTCATTGGGGCCAAAGACTACCGAGTGGGGACGGGGCGATCACCGGAATGGCGCGCCGGTCGTCGCGACCTAAGATCGCAACGCCCGAAGTTGACGGGTGCGCCTGACCGGGTCCCGAGACCGCGGCAGGTGGCAAGAAGGGTCGTCTGGTGATCCGGTGAGGAGCGTCTCGGGGGCGTAGCTCAGTTGGTAGAGCGCTTGACTGGCAGTCAAGAGGTTCGCGGGTTCGAATCCCGTCGCCTCCACGAGTTGGCCTGGTGATACGACATCTCCCGAGGTGTGATGGCGAGCGGTAAGGCCGTGTCAGTCGTCGTCGAGGGCGGCCTGCGCAGCCAGTTCCTTAGGCAGCTCTCGGAGATTCCGAGATCCTCGGCGATCTTCGCGATGGGCTTTGCTCGCTCACGAGCAAGCTCGACAGTGCGGCGGTGGAACTCCGGTGGATGGGGATGGGGCATGTGGACTCCTCTCCGAGCTGGGTGGCGCCCAACTCAGAAAAGGGTAGGTGTCCGTCAAATCAGCGACAGCTCACCGGGCTCCGCGGCGGGTTGGGCGTTTTTGCCGTCTACCCGATCCGGCCTTGACGGTGCGTCTCGGCTCCACACTCTGGACGGCAAACGGCGGGTCACACCTTCTGCTCACTGGGTCGCGTCTTCAAGTCCTTTTCTCAGGGGCGATTACCAGGCAGAGACTTCGGGGAAATCACGGGTCCACCCGACAGACGGCGACAAGCCTGCGAGGCGCCGCATGGTCGCGCGCTGGGGCCAATTCTCGCCGCACGCGATTCTTGAGTTCCAAGTGAAAGGCTATAATTTATGTAACAGAGCGGCAGAGAATCAATCGCCGGTCACAACAGGTTCGGAGGAGGCCATGTTGTACAACGCCAGCGGTAGGCGGGTACACCCGAGGATGCGAATTACCGGCGCCGCGCTCTTGGTTGGTGCCGTTTTTCTCGGCGCAGTAGGTGGTGGGATTGCCAGCGCCGCGAAGTCTCCTTCGAAGGGTGGTCCCACGACCACCTTTACGGTCACAGGGAAGTACCACGGCACCCTCACGTTGTCTGACCCGATGAGGAACTGTTCGCTGACGAACGGACGGCACATGGCTGGGCTGGGAGGTGCCTCAATCGACGCGACCCTCCACGGCAAGTTGTCGGGCCTCAGCTACAGCACCTGGATCTTCCTCGCGTCAGCAACAGAGGGCGGCACGAACATGATCCAGAAGGGACTGTCTCAGACTTCGGCGTACGGCGCCAGCCTGCAGCCCGTCATTCCCGGCGGCTCCAGCAACCTCGGTTTCTTCGCGTCATCGGGCAAGATCACCGTCGGCAACCAGAAGGGCGCGGCCACCTACAAGATGTCGTACGACAACGGCAGCGGCAAGGCGAACGCGGGGAATGTGACGATCTCGGGCACCTGGGACTGCCCCGTGACCATCCAGTCGTAGCTGTCGTTAGTCAACGAGACTCGTCAAATGACACCGGCGCCGGGCTGTACCTGGCGCCGGTGTTTCATGTCTGGAAGGAGGCTTGTCGCCCGGATGGACTACTGAGCGGCGTCCCGTCCGCCTGGTCCACGGCTCCGGGGGAGAGACTCGAACTCTCAACCACACGGTTAACAGCCGCGTGCTCTGCCAATTGAGCTACCCCGGATCGAACGACGGCACGTTAGCAGCGCGCACAGCTTGCGGCGATCGGTCCTGGATAGCGTTCCGGCGGCTGTTCGATACCGACGGTGGCTTCGTCTGACGAGAATCGCGGGAATGACGAGAATCCTGCTGGCCACGACGGGTGGTCGGCAGGAGACCGATCCGGTTCAAGGGTCCGCCAGACGACGTTCCGGCGACGCTCAACTGTCTCCGGACCCTTCTGGCGCCCAGTTGACAGCGTGGGCGATTAGGTATCAAGTGGCCAGACCGGGAGGATGCGCTTTTCCCACGTCGTGTTGACGACACCGGCAGGCGGTGACGTCCTAAGTTCCCTATAAACGGTGTTGCGGCTCATGTGGAGCTTCTCAGCGATCGCCGTCTTGGACCACCGCTCAGGCAGAAGAGGCGATGGACTTCGGCCCAATCCTTCACGTCGTGCACCCTTCCTCCTCAGCTCGGCTCGAGTTGGGGATCGATCAATCACTACGCGAACTGGTGGATCGCGCAGTTTTCGACCGACGTCAGGTGCCCAGTTTTCAGGCGTCGTCGACAGACACCACCATCGACGGCAAGATCCAGAGCCTCGCATCGTCATCATCGGGGTCGACGTCGCGCCGTTGGTGGAGGCCGAGCTGGATCGTCGGCACCCCGACCGCCCCAAGTTCCGACCGACGACCCCCGAGGGGTTCCGGGAGGCCTGGGACCTCAACGAGCGGCTGTGGGAGTCAACGCTCGCGCGGGCGCGCCGACTGCCCTCGGAAATGCTGCACGAGTCGGTCGGCGGCAAGTGGTCGTTCATCCAGACCCTGCGCCATCTCGCGTTCGCGACCGAGTCGTGGGTCGGCCGCGGCATCCTGGGCGATCCCAGCCCGTGGCATCCGCTGTCCCTGCCCTGGGACGAGATGGGCCCCCGACCGGGTGTGTCGCATGAACGTGAGCGCGCCCGTCGCTCGACGAGGCGCTCACCTTGCGGCTGGAGGCGATGGCGATGATGCGGCGGGTTGTTCGACGGCCTGACCGACACCCAGCTCGACAGCCGGTCCGACCCGCTCGTGGGTCCCGGCTGGCCGGACGAGGGCGAGACCTTCCCCGTCCGCAAGTGCCTCCTGGTCGTCCTCAACGAGGAGTGGTGGCACCGCCTCTACGCCGAGCGCGACCTGGCCGTCCTTGAGAAAAGCAACTGACCTCGAGGAGCTCGTCTTCGCCGGCAGAAGCTCTGGCCGAGTCTGTCCTGGAACCCTGCGAAGCCCTCCCGGTTCGATTCCCGGTGCCGGCTCCAGCGAGCTCAGATCTGTCGTGGCGGTTCCGGGTTGGTTTTTGGTCTGTCCGAGTCCGACTGGCGCTGATCGCCGGAGCCCCCTCAGAGACCCTGATCAGGGTGCCGGATCCTTCACGCGCGTTTCGCCGACCGTGAACGGAACGTCACGAATGAGACGTCGTCGGACTTGTTGTCGTCGTGTCACTCTTCGAGTTCGGCGTCCACAGGCTGTACCAGGAGAACTTCTTGCCCCGGTTCGCGCCGATCGTGCCGGAGACCTCGCCGAGATAGGTTCCGCGCGAGTCGTATACGAAGCAGCTGAACTGCTGGCCCTTCGCCCATGCCGAACCCATGAAGCAGCGCGTCGAGCGCGCCGAGGCGACGCCGAAGCCTTCTTCTGCCCGGGAGCGGACCTGCTGTTCGATACGCGCCTCGAAAGCCGCGAGCGAGACACCTGGCGGGAGGCCGTTCGGCGATGCCTGCGGGTGCGTGAAGAGAAACTTCGCCGACAACAGGGCGGCATCGGCGAGCACGACCACGACAACGACCAGAATGAACACCCAGTGGCCTTTGCTCTTGCGCGTCTTCGTCGCGGAACTGGGATCTTCGTCCAGCTCTCCACCGCCGGTCGAAGACGCACTCGACGCTGAGGGGCCGAGGACACGTTCCGCCTCTGCCTTCTCCTTCTCGTCCGTCACGCTTGCTGAGTCTAGGAGCGGCGGGGGACCGTGGCGAAACGCGGTGCCTGGGACGCGAGTCCTCGTGTCCGTCTGCGATTCCCGGCCTTGCCGGCCACATATGCCCAGTTCTTTGCTGATCTGCTCCCGCCGACCGGACGATGCTCCGCCGTCGTTAGGGTCATCCCGATTGCAGGTTTCCAACCCGAACAACGAGCAAGGGGAGCCCTGTGGCCGACGTCATCGTTCTCGAATTCTCCGCACCAAACGCGGTCGACATCTACAACAAGGTGAACCACATCCTCGGCTTCGACGGCACATCCGATTGGGAGCACTGGCCGAAGGGCATGCTCAGCCACACCGCCGGGGAAGCCGGCGACAGATTGGTCGTCGTCGAAGTGTGGGCATCCAAGGCCGACCAGGAGGAGTTCGTGCGCGCCCAGCTCGGCCCGGTATTCGCCCAGGCCGGAGCGCCCCAACCGTCGAAGGTCGAGTGGCTGAACAGTGCCGGGAACGCCCACCGCCACTGAGATCCGGCAGCACCCGGACGCCACGGCAAGTTCGCGCGCCTGACTCGTCGCCAACCATCTGTCGTCACGAGCTCCCCGCTCGTCCCCGCCGAACGGCATCCGTTCGGCGGAGAATCGAGGCGAGCAGCCGCTCCGAGAGCTATCTCCGGCGGGGCCGGGAACCGAAACCGCCGGAGGAGTTCGGCGTCGGACTCGGCGACGACCGGGAATGGTTCTCGGCGATGCTCGAAAGGCGAGTGACGGGATCCCGACGGTGCTTGCCCGGATCAGCACGTCGCTCGGCGGGAACGAGGGCGACTGTTCGTCGGGAGACGCCGGAGCTTGAGTCGGAGCTGACCCCGGGACGGAAAAGCGATCGCGCCTACACTCGGCAGCACGATATGACTGACACCGGAAACCCGGCCGAACAGGGCGAGCCGAACGGGTCGTCGTCGCAAGCGGCGCCGAGCGAGCCACAAGTCCAACCCATCACGGCGCAGCCTTCGCCAACTTCCCACACCCGGACCAGCGGCCACTGGGCCTCGGTCGTCGTGGGACTGGTCGTCCTGTTCGTCCTTCTCGTCTTAATCCTCGAGAACGGCCAGACCGCCCGTGTCACCTTCTTCGGGTTGCACGGTCACCTTCCCCAGGGAGTGGTGCTTCTCTTCGCCGTGGTCATCGGCGGTCTGTTTGTCGTGCTTGCGGGCACGGCACGGATCCTGCAACTGCGCCTCCGGGCCCGAGGGCCCCGCCCGGCACACCGCGGCGCGCATCGGATGAGAAAAACCGGACCGCGACGCGAGCCCCCCAAACGGCGGGCGAGGAAGGCCTCGCCGCGACTGATCGCAACCGCGTTCAGCCGGTCGGCACCTTGTTAAGCCGGTCGGCTATCGGCTGGGCGGAGTGGTGCTTCTAGAGCTTGACCCAGGCATAGGGATGGTCACGGAATCCGCCGGGCTCGCAAAGCGGCGTGCCGTCCCCGGTCACCGGCAGACGGTGCAAGCCGTGAAGTCGACGCCGATGCCGATCACCTCCTCCGCCCGGACTCCTCCGGATTCCAGCCCTTCGGGGATTCCCTGGTAGAAGACCACCAAGTAGTCACCGGGGTCCTGCAGTGTGGTGTCCGGCGGCAGCTTCACGCTGGTCACGGGCAGCCTGGCATCGATCACGCCATGCGGGTAGGCGACCTCGGCGATCGCGACCTCTTCTCCGGTGCGCAGATCGAGAAGAAGGACTCGACCTGACATCGTTCCGAAGCCGAAGCCGACGCCGATCGCCACTCGCCGGTGCCCGCCGACGGTGAGGTGCTCACGACTCACCTGCCGAGCTGGGCAGACCCGCGACCCTGCGCACCCTTATGGACATCTCCCATCCTCCTGAACGAGGCGTCCGACTTGATATCCGTGGCTCGTCGACACGCCGCCACGGTCGGAAACCCACACAGGAGTCCCCGGCAACGGGCTCTACAACATTGACACCAGGCACCGTGATTCCCCAGATCCCTGGCAAATCACCCTGCCGACGCGCCGCGCGACAAGCAACGCACGGCAACAAAGGGGCCGCTTGCCACTCAGGCGTCGCGCCAAGGATCTGCTGAGCCACGCACCCATCGTCTCATCCGGTCACTGACCGACAGAACCGGTTAGTGACCGGAGAGACGAACGTCCCACTTCTCAGGCAGGCATAACGGCCAAGTGGCAGGCGGCCCCTCGATGGGACCACCTGCCACTTGGAACCTGCCTTTAGTTACTTAGAAGTCGTACTGCTTTTAGAAGTCGTACTGCTTGTAGTTGGCCGGGGTGAACTCCAGCGGCGTCGAGGTGATGATCGTGTCCTTCGCTCCCACGGAGGGCACGCCAGCTGTCGGGCCGGACAACACGGTGAACTTGCCAAGGCTTCCCGCCGTGAAGGTCGCACCCGGGAACAGCAGGTGCTCGTAGGCGTCCTTGGCCACGTACATGACGAGCTTGCCCTGGTTGACCTCGTTCCAGAGGAACAGGGCCTGCAACGAGCCGTTGGCAAAGTACGGCTGGTTCGGCAACGGGTCGCCAATGCCGAAGACGCCGATCTTGCCGGCTTCTCCGAGGTCACTCACCGCTTCGGCGGTACCGACCACAGCCGCACCGTCGATCGGAAGGAGCGCGTTGACGGACGGGTAGGCCTTGATGATGCCCTCAGCCACGGTGAGCGAGGTCGCCGTGTTGGACTCGCCATAGCCAGTCGTCAGGATCTTCACGTTCGGGTACTTGCTCGCGATGTAAGCCTGCATGGCCGAGATCCACGCCAACTGGATGGTGGCGTCTGGAGTCGAGGACATGATCGCCAACTGCGCACTCGTCCCGTACTTCGCCACCGCCGCGTTAATGACGGCCGCGGCGATCGTGGTGTAGAGGGTGTCCTGGACGAAGAAGTCACGTGCCTTCGGGATCACGTCAGAGTCCCAGCTCACGACCTGAATCCCAGCCTTCATCGCCGCTTCTAGCGCCGGAGCCGGGATCGTCGGGTCGTCAGCAGACAGACAGATCACGTTGAACTTCTCCGAAATCATGGTCCGGAAAATTTGCGCTTGACCTGTGGCAGACGCGGTCACCGGAGCCGTGTAGTCCAGTGAAATACCCAGCGACGGGGCAACTTCCCTAGCGCCCTTGACGTTGGCCAGGAACACCGGAAGCCCTAGGAGCTTCGGGACGAAACCCACCTTGATCTTTGGAGCGCTGGCAGTCGCTGACGGTGCGGCCACCACGGCCAGTACCGACGCCGCGGTCAATCCCGCGCAAACGACTGCAATACCCAGCCGCATTCGTGCAGAAATATGCATATATCTCCCCTTTTCATTTTGGCCCCGCTTCGCGGGGACCAATCCACCGAGCGGAAACCCTTTCAGACTCCATCTGTTCATCTGGTGGCCGATTGACACGCCTCGGGTCGCCAGTTGGGGCGCCCCAATGCCGTTCAATTCTGGCGGTCTTCTCGGTCCTTTCAGACATCGGAGGAAACCGTTGCTTTGCCGAGATGTTGGCGAGCGAAGAAGCGGGCCAGGGCATCTCTGAAGGCCACCCCGCCCCGTCGGTCGAGGCTGATCTTGATGATCAGCCCGACGATCAGCACAATTCCTTGCACCATAGTAACAGTCAGCGGGGTCGAGCCGCCATCGAGGAGTCCCACGCTCACATAACCGATGATGATGCTGGCAATGATGACTCCACTTATGCGGCCCTTCCCGCCAAAGATGTCCACTCCTCCGAGCACGACGATCGTGACCGAGGGAAGCAGCAGAGGGATGCCGACGTCGTCGCGCACGGCGTTGTAGACCCCAGCGATCATGATCCCGGCGATCGCCGCGAACACAGCGCTCCCGATGAACGCCCAGATCAGCGTGCGAGACACGTTGACACCGGAGTAGCGAGCCGCGGGCCGGTTGTGCCCGACCAGGACGAGCGATCTTCCGTAGCGGGTGCGCGACACCAACAGGCCTATGAACAGCGCGAGAACCGCGAAGATGATCAAGTCCGCCGGAATGGGGCCTATCGACCCAGTCCCGGTGATCGTCAGGAACGCTTTCGGGAACCCGTAGGGCGGGGATTCACCGCTTACCGCGGTGGCAACGCTCGAGAAGATGAACTGGGTAGCCAACGTGACCAGCAGCGAGCCGATACCGAACTTGGTGATGATGAACCCGTTGAGCGCGCCGAGACCGGCCGCCATCACCAGGGTGATCAGGGTGGCGAGCCAGATGTTCAGGCCCTCGACATGCCAGAGCTGGGCCATGACGATCCCCGACAGGCTGGCCATGGCCCCGATGGAGAGGTCGATCTCCCCGGCGAATATGACCAAGGCCAAACCCAAGGCCATAACTGAGACGTCCAGGAACTCGCTGCTCGCAGAGAGCATGCCCGAGCCGCCTCCCCAGAAGCCGGTGGAGGTGAGGGAAAAGTACAAGAGCTCCAACCCCAGGAGAACAACTAAGACCCAGACCCACACCTGATCGATGGAGGCACGACCGCGCCGATTCGCGGAGAGATCGACCGGCGTGCCCGCCGACACCGTTCCTCCCGGATTGGCGCTCATGCTGCGACCTCGGCATGATGCCGCGTGCGCAGGGCCCGCCGTGTCGCCGGCCCGCTCTGGCGGTCAGTCACCACGGCCAGCAGGATCAGGACTCCGACCCCCGCCGGCTCCCAGATAGGGAGGATGCGTAAGACGACTATCGCAGTATCGGCCACCGACAGGAACACCGCGCCAAGGGCGGCGCCGATCGGGCGGCCGCGCCCACCAAGGAGGCTGGTCCCTCCGATCAGGGTGGCGGCAATGGAAATCAGGTTCACGTTGGTATCCGTGCCGGTGGTGGAGCTGGCGGACCCGATGTAGCAGAGGTAGACAAAACCGCCAATGCCCGAGAGGAGGCCACAGATTATGTAGGTCATGAAGAGGGTGCGGCGCACCGGAATCCCGGCGCGATACGCTGCATCGGCATTGTTGCCCACGGCGTAGATCGCCCGGCCCCAAGGGGTGAACTTCAAGAACAGCTCGGCGACAATCACGATGCCCACACCGATGAGGAGCAGCCAGGGGATCCCCGGCACTATATCCTCAAGTCCCACGGCGATGTAGTCGTGGGGAAGAGATATCACCGTTAAACCGGAGGTGAAAACGAACTGCAACCCGCCGTAGACGGAAAGAGTGGCAAGGGTGGCAATGATGGGTGGAATTCCCGCCACGGTGACCAGCAGGCCATTGCCGACTCCCAGGGCGATGCCAATCAGAATCACGAGAACCAGGGCAACGAAAATGTTCAAGTTATGGTTCTGGGCCGGGAATCCGATGGCGATCGCGGCGATACCGAGCATCGGAGCCACCGAAAGGTCGATCCCACGGGTGATGATCACCATCGTCTGGCCGGTAGCAACCACCATGATGACCACCGAGCCCGCCAACATGAACGAGATGTTGCTGGAGCTCAGGAATTGAGGACGCAACACGTCAACGATTCCTGACATCAGCAGGAGAGCGACCAGGAGTTGGACCTCACGACGCATCAGGATTGCCACCAAGCGGGACCGGGCCTTCTCACCGGTCTCACCAGGCATCTGCTGGTCCAAGTAGCTCAGTGCTTGCCCTGTTGCGGTCATCGGGCCACCGGCCCCACCACCATGGCTCCCAACCGCGCATCGGTGATGTCGTCTCCGGTAAGTTCACCCACCACAGAGCCCTCGTAGATCGCCAAGACGCGGTCACATATCATGGTTAGCTCCGTGAGCTCAGACGATATTAAGAGACAAGCCAGCCCCTCATGGGCCAGTTTGATCACCAGGGTCCAGATATCATCCTTGGCCCCGATGTCGACTCCCCGGGTGGGCTCGTCGAATATGGCCACCTTCGGCTCGGCGAGGAGCCAACGTGCCAACATCGATCTTTGTTGGTTTCCTCCCGAAAGGGTCTTCATCAATGCGTCGATCGTGGGCATACGGACCGCCGTCGTTTTCGTGGCCTCCTCTGCCATGCGACGCTCCGCCGCCGGTCGCAACAGCGGACCTCGCCTCGGGAGGCGGTGGATGACCCCGGCGGTTACGTTGCGGGTCACCTCAACCTCGGCAAATATCCCGTGCCTGCCTCGATCCTCGGGCAGGTAGATGAGACCGGCATCGACGCAATCCCGGGGAGTGCGATGCGCCAGCGCAACGCCCTCCACCTCGACCCTCCCCCGCTCGGCCGAACGGAGACCGTAGATCGTCTCGGCAATCTCGGTGCGGCCACTGCCGACGAGCCCGCCCAGACCAAGAATCTCGCCCTCACGCAGGACGAAACTGATGTCACGAAAATAGGGTTCCAAGGTCAGATTGGTCACCGCGAGCATTTCCTTGTTAGCGGTCAGATCCTGCTCGCCGCGCTCGCGCACCCGGGTCACGATCTCCCGGCCCACCATGGCAGAAACGACGGCAGGTCGCGCGAACTGGTCGCGGGTCTCCCGCATCACGATCTTGCCGTCGCGCAACACCGTTAGCCGGTCACTGATGGCGAGCACCTCATCGAGGCGGTGACTGATGAAACCCAGGGTGAAACCAGAATCGCGCAGGTTCCTCATCACATCGAACAGGGTGTCCGCCTCATGCGCGGTGAGCGGTGAAGTTGGCTCATCGAAAAAGAGCACCTGGCAGCGGTGCACCAGCGCGCGGGCGCACTCGACGAGCTGCTGCTGGGCGACACTCAGCTCGTCGGCGCGCATCTCGGGGTCGATGTCGAGGCCGACTCGCTCCAGGTAGCCGGACGCCTCACGGCGCATGGGCCGCCAGTCGACGAGGAAAGGAAATCGCCTGCGTCGAAGGATACCGACGAAGAGGTTTTCCGTAACCGAAAGAGATTCCATCAGCGACGGCTCCTGGGGAACCAGGTAAATCCCTCGCTGCTGGGCGTTGTGGGGGTGGAGACCGATCAGTCGTTCTCCTCCGAGAACAAGCGTCCCCGAGTCGGGTTGGTAGATGCCGGAGAGGATCTTGACGAGGGTGGACTTCCCCGCTCCGTTCTCACCGACGATGGAGTGGATCTCACCCGGTTCGAAAGTCACCGTCGCGTCGTTCAGGACGACGGCGCCGTCGAAGGACTTCGTGAGTGATGTGCCGACGTAACTGACGCCTTGCAGCTTCGTCGGGGAAGCGACTCCCTCCGTGGCGGTGGCGCTCATCTCCCCGACCGCCGGGGGGGTGCGACCTCGGGGGTGGGACGGGCGGAGCCGGACTGATAACAAAGACTGGATTCAGCTGGATGGGTCAAACCCGGCGGGATCGCCTCCCTGGCGATTGTCTTCACGGACCCGGCCGCACCCCTGCCAGGGAGCCGTGGCAACCGGAGACCCTCGGTGCTGATCCCCCCGGCAGGAGACTTCACCCCGGAAGCGAGCTGGACACGATTTGACACGTGGTTTACCACCTGATTTCGGAGTTCCTGAAATTTTCGGACGTCACGTTACTGAAACATTCTGTGACAAGCAAGCGTCGGACATCCGGGTCGTATTCACCCGCCGAACAGGCCGTCGCTCACGGTGCTGTTCCTGTTCCTAGACGGACGGCCGCGAGCCTATCCGGGGTCGGGGCGTGAGGCAGGCCTGGGTAGTGGCCTAATTTGGGGACTGACATACTTGACGCACCCAGCTCACTCGTCATACTCGGGGGCTGGCTCGATCAAGCCAAGCCACATCCCGACGCGGCTGACGAGACAGAACGGGCAGCGCCGCGGGTGATGGGTCTTGCCGATCGGTGCCCAATGTGACGGTTCGATCTGTTCGATGAGCAGTGGGCGCATGAGACTCCTAGGCTGCGCGTGATGCCGTGGATACGGACACCTCGGTCAAGAACGTTCATCGAGGTCTGGTACACCCCGAGCACAAGACGGCTGATGCTTCACTTCCGCAAAGACGAGACGATGTACGCATACCGTGGTGTGCCGGATCAGGTCTTTGCGGCATTCATGACGGCAAAGTCGATGGGTGCCTTCTACTCCCGGCGAATCAGGGGTAAGTACCACGCCGATCTCGTCGGCTGATCACACACGACGCGAGGAGGACTCATGGCGGGCGAACCAGGACATTTCCAGTTCAATATCGAAACGGGACCCACCGACTACCCGTTGGTCAACTGGGCGTTGATCAATGACACAACCGGTGACGTGATGGCCGTCTCCTTCGTGCCTCAAAGTGGGAGGTCGGCAAAAGCGACGACGCAGTGGATCATCGACAACGCCAAGGACTGCAAGATCATGGAGAGGGTCGTCCGACCTTCTCGGTAACCCACCAGCCATAAGGACCTGACCCAAGATCCTCAAGTGACACCTCGTCCGCATCCGCAAAGTCTGGATGCGTAGTCACGATGTCGCGCTTGTCTGTTGACATCGGAATCATGACTTGATCTTGCATGACTTGACCTGCGCTTTCTCATGATATTACATGCTTGTATTTCCCCTGCTAAGGGGCCAAATGATATAGCCATTTGAGACAATAGGGGCATGTCAGAGAGTCGGGAACCCAAGAATCTTCTAGAGGCCATTCGTTACTTCTCGGATGAGCAAGTGGCCTTTGATTTCGTCGTCAAACTGCGTTGGCCAACGGGTGAGCCGACTTGCCCGCGGTGCGGGTGCCTCGACAACTACTACCTGAGCACCCGCCGCATCTGGAAGTGCTCAGGTTGCAAGCGTCAGTTCTCGGTCAAGGTCGGGACGATCTTCTAAGACTTACCGGTCTTCGCTTCCTGCTCGTCAATCTCCCGCTTCGGGACCGCGACCATGGCTCGGGCGAACGCAGCAAAGTTCTCGAACTCAGCCTCATCGCTGTCATCGGAGGGTAGCGCCGAGAAGTTCATTGTGGTGTTCATGTCTTGGTTGGTTACGACGGTTTCATGCTGTGCCATTCCACTCCTCCTCGCTGATCCCTGCCGATGTGAGAATCTTCGCAAGTTCCCAGTTCTGGATTTCTCGTCCAGGGCGATAATTCTGGATACACACCCTTCGTGTACCGCGGCCCTGGATGAACGTTTCCCTGCTACGTCCTTTTGGAAGTTGCGGACAATTGAGCTTCGCCAACCGTCGTAGCATTTCCCTTCGTTTGGTAACGGCCGGGAGAGCCACGACGTGGTGTTATAGGACGTTCAGGTCAATACCGTCTACAACCGGGATATCACCGTCATGATTGATGACCTTGAACATGGTCCAGTCAAAAAGGATGTCGGGCAGCAAAGCGCTCGCCTCTACCTCTGTCTCTCCCTCAGACCATGCGCCGTCAAGCCCCACGACTTCTCCAACCCAGGTGCCATCGGGGACTCGGTAGAGCCTGGCGTGACGCATCGCCGCCGCCGCGTAGTCTTCGACCAGTTTTTCTGTGTACGCCTTAGCGACTTGGCGGCGCGCAAGAGGTTCTTTCGTTTCTGTCGAGTGCACCAAGGTCAATTTCGCCGGACCAGTGATGCCGTTCAACGATGAGAGCGATGTGCGCGTCGGCTGTTCCGCGTCGGGAACATCTGACCGGTTGGTCGTAGACAGTGAAATCGCAGGAGTCATGACGATTCCCCCTTTCGCAGGTTGTCGGGCGCGCTGACTTTGAGCACGTTCGTCGAGGTGAGTACGTACACAGGATTCCCTTCAGTGTCGTACTGGTCTTCGAGGCGATATGCGGCCGTAACGACGAGTTTCAGCCGAACGACCGTGCCATCATCGAGCAAGTATTCGGTCCATGGTTCGTTAAGTGGACGAAATCCCAGCTCATCTGCGTCGACCGGACCATTCGGTCCAGGCACGCGACGTTTAGCCACCTAGGCGTCCGTTCGACCGAGCGGCTCGCGCCAAGCCGCGGGGCGCGAGTTGGTGGGTGGCTTCTTGGGCGACGGCCCAGGCGACCTGGGACGCGTCGCCACACCGAGGGGTGTCCGCCATGGTCTCCCTCTCTCTAGGTGACCTAAACGGTAGCCGACTTCCGCGCCCTCGGCGCGCGGCGCCTCGGGCCGTCGAGGCGTTCCCTGAGTGGCAACCCGGAGCATCAGGCGCGGGTGCGTCAAGTATGTCAGTCCCCTAATTTGGGCACTGACTTACTTGACGCACCTGGCCCGGTCGCGGGGCGAGTACGATGACGGTAGTTGACCGCTCTGAACTCACCATGCTCGGGTCGGGCGGTCATCATCTTGTACCGGGGCAATGGCCCGAGACACTGGCCATCCTGCCGGAAGGGGTGAAGCGGCCGATGCGAGTACCCGAGGACATGTTGAGGTGCGTCGCGTTCCTTTACGCCCGCTTCGGTGGCGAGCCGCGACCCATGGGAACGGCCTTTTGGCTTGCTCTGCCGATCCCCGGTTATCCTGACCGAATTGTCACGGCTTTCCTAACGGCGCAGCACGTGATCACGGACTGCCAGGACTCGGATGACGGGAAGGTGTTGGTTCGCGTCAACACCCATCACTCAGGAACAAAGTTCGTGGAGACCAGCATTGGCGATTGGGTCCAGCCAGAAAGGTCCATCGACGTAGCGATACTTCCAAACACCGATGTCCTTGTCGGGGATCGGGACTTGGAGTTCGGAGCGTGGCGGGCGTCGAATGTCGCGACCAATGAGGTCATGCGCTCCGAAGGAATCGGCATCGGTGACGAGGTGTTCATGGTGGGGTTGTTCCACCGGCACACTGGGCGTGACCGCAACGAGCCGATCATCCGAGTGGGGAACATCGCGGCGTTCCCGTCCGAACCTATCCTCGGAGCCAATGGTCCCATGCAAGCGATCCTCGTCGAGGCTCGCTCCATTGGTGGCCTGAGTGGATCGCCAGTGTTCGTACATATGGGCTTCGCCCGTTGGCGCGATGGCGAGATGTACAAGTCGGGCACCGCAGCGCCGTTCTTCCTTCTTGGTCTTGTTCACGGGCATTGGAACATTGGCGAAGATCGAATCGACTCGGTTACCAGCGAGCGGGGCGAACCTCTCAATACGGGAATAGCTGTCGTCGTGCCAGCCGAGCAAATAGCGCGGCATGTGCTGTCGATTGTCGAGGAGGCGGTACAGATGAAGCGCAAAGGTCTGGACGACGAACGAAGGCCGGTAAAAGATTCCGCCCATCCCGGCTCTGCGACTGCGACCGCCGACCTATTGGGGAAGCTCCTGCAAGTGCCGAAGTCGGAGGCTGACGAGGTGCATCGCCAGCACCCTCAATCGTGATCGGTCAACTGCGCCCACGTCAAGCGGTGCCCGTTCGCGCCAGCTATCGCAACGCGCAACCTGGTCAAGTCGCTGTCATCCCGGTGGTTGTAGGAGAATGTGCGCTCAGTGACGTAGCGGTCAAGGTGAGCGCGGTCGACATGGGTTTGGGTTCCCTTGAGCGCACGCTTGAGCAGCGACCAGAAGTTCTCGATG
>JBEKCO010000013.1:0-38826 GCA_050014835.1 Acidimicrobiales bacterium | reverse complement strand
TGACGTTCATCCGGCCGACGAGCTGGGCGGAGGCGCTCGCCGCCCGGGCGGCCCATCCCGAGGCCGTCGTCGTCGCGGGCGGCACCGACGTGATGGTCGAGGTGAATTTCGGGCGCCTGCACCCGGCGGCGTTCCTCGACCTGTCGCGTGTCGAGGAGCTGCGCACCTGGGGACGCGAGAACGGACAGGTCCGCGTGGGCTCCGGCGTCACCTATCGCGGGATTATGCACGGGTTGTCGGGCGAACTCCCGGGCCTCGCCGCCGCCGCCCGCACGGTGGGCTCGCCGCCGATCCGCAATCGGGGGACGATCGGGGGCAACCTCGGCTCGGCTTCGCCCGCCGGAGACTGTCACCCGCCCCTGCTCGCCAGCGGCGCCGAGGTCGAGATCGCCTCGGTGAGCGCGAGCAGGACCGTGCCGATCGCCGAGTACTTCATCGGTCCGAAGCGCAGCGTCCTCGGCCCCGACGAGCTCATCGCCGCAGTGTGGGTTCCGGCGGCGACGGGCCCCCAGTCGTTTTCGAAGGTGGGATCGCGCAACGCCATGGTGATCGCGATCTGCTCGTTCGCGCTGGCGCTCCACCCCGCAGAACGGCGCGTCGGCACTGGCATCGGCTCCGCGGGCCCGGTGCCGCTGCGCGCCGGTTCCGCCGAGGAGTTCCTCGCCGGGCATCTCGGAGAGACGAACGCCTGGGATTCGCGTACCTCGCTCGACGACGTCGCCGTCGACGAGTTCGCCCGACTCGTCGCCGAGGCCGCCCGACCGATCGACGACGTGCGCGGGTCGGCGGACTACCGGCGGCACGCGCTCCGGGTGCTCGCCCGCCGATCGCTCGGCTGGTGCTGGGAGGAATACCGGGAGATGAGGTCATGAACGTCTCGTTGACCGTGAACGGCGTTGCCCGCCTGGCCGAAGGCGTCGAGGAGGAGGCGAGTCTGCTCGACCTGTTGCGGGACCACCTCGGGATGTTCGGCACGAAGAACGCCTGCGAGCAGGGTGAGTGCGGATCGTGCTCCGTCTACCTCGACGACGTGCTCGTCTGCTCGTGCCTCGTCCCCGCCGGTCAGGCCGAGGGCGCCGCGGTGACCACGGTGGAGGGGCTCGCCTCCGACGGGATCCTCGACCCCGTCCAGCAGGCCTTCGTCGAGGCCGGTGCCGTCCAGTGCGGGTTCTGCACGCCCGGCTTCGTCATGGCCACCCACGACCTGCTCCGGCGCGTGCCCGACCCCGACGACGCCGAGATCCGGGAGGCGCTCTCGGGCAACCTCTGCCGCTGCACCGGATACCAGAAGATCATCGACGCGGTCCATCTCGCGGCCCGGAGCTGAATTCTCGACCGGCTCCGTGCTTCGTCATACCAGCGGGCCGCGACGAAACCGCCGTACCTCGACCTCCCGGTGTCGCAGTCAGACCATCGGCGCGTGCTGGCAGTGCTTCGATTCCTCGATTCGGCCCTCTGACCGTTCGTCGGGCGCCACCGCAGCCAGATCGCGCCCTCAGTCGATCGTGAAATGCGTCCCGGTCTGGCCGGCGAGCGCCCGCGCGAGGTTCGGGGGGTCGGTGACGATGGCGTGGCTGCCGCCGTGCTCGAGGAACTCGACGATCGCCTCGATCTTCGGCGCCATGCTGCCTGCCGCGAAGTGCACGCCTTCGGCGAGATAGCGGCGCGCCTGGGCGAGCGTGAGATGGTCGACCCAGCGCTGGGCGGGCGTGCCGAAGTCGAGGGCCACCTTCTCGACCGCCGTCGAGATGAGGAACAGGTCGGCGTCGAGATCCCGGGCGAGCAGCGAACACCCGAGGTCCTTGTCGATCACGGCCTCGACGCCGAACAGATCCCCCTCGGAGTTGGCGACGACAGGGATCCCCCCGCCCCCGACCCCGATGACGATCGACCCGGCGGCAATGAGCGTCCTGATCGCCTCGAGCTCGACGATGCGCTGGGGCCTCGGGGAGGCGACGACGCGGCGCCACCCACGGCTCGCGTCCTCGACGACCTCCCAGCCGTCCTGCTCCCGGCGCCGGCACGCCTCGGCCTCGTCCATGAACGAGCCGATCGGCTTGCTCGGGTTCGCGAAGGCGGGGTCGTCGCGGGCGACCTCGGCCTGGGTCACGACCGCCACGACGGGCTTGTCGATCCCGCGGCGGCGCAGGACGTTCTGCAGGTTCTGGGCGAGCGCGTAGCCGAGCGCCCCCTGGGAGTCCGCGCCGCAGACGTCGAGCGGGATCTCGTGCAGCTCGTGGGCGGCGATCTCGGAGCGGCGCAGGATGAAGCCCACCTGGGGGCCGTTGCCGTGGCCGACGACGACGTCCCAGCCGTCGGCGATCATCGCCGCCACGTGCTCGGAGGTCTCGTGGGCCGCGACGTACTGGTCGCGCACGGCCTGGTGCATCCGGTCCTTGATCAGCGAGTTCCCGCCGATCGCTACCACGACGAGTCGATTGGCCATGAGGTCGACCTCAGCTCATCGTGAGCGCCATGACCGCCTTCTGGCCGTGGAGGCGGTTCTCGGCCTCGTCGTAGACGACGGAGTGCGGCCCGTCGATCACCTCATCGGTGACCTCGACGTTGCGGTCCGCCGGGAGCGGGTGCATGAAGATCGCCTCCTCGTTCGCCAGGGCGAGACGACGCGCGTCGGTGATCCAGCTGGAGTACTTGGCGATGAGCTCCGCCCCTTTCGCCTCGTCCGTCGTCGTGAGCAGCGCACCCCAGCTCTTGGCGTAGATGACGTCCGTGCCCCGCATGCCCTCGTCGAAGTCGTGCGACACCTCGAACGAGGTGTGGGCGCGCCTCGCCTCCTCCTTGGCCTGGTCGACGATCTCGGGCATGAGGATGAACTCGGGCGGGTGGACGAGCCGCACGTTCATGCCGAAGCGCGGGAGCAGCAGCGCCAGGCTCTGCGGCGCGCTGATCGGCTTCTGGTAGCTCGCGGCGCACGCCCAGCTGATCGTCGCCGTGCGGCCGCGCGGATCGCCGAAGCGCTCGATGATCGTCATGAGGTCGGCGAGCGCCTGGTGCGGGTGGAAGACGTCGCACTGCATGTTGAGAACGGGGACCCGGCTCGCCGCGGCGACCTCGCGCTGGTAGGCGTTGCCGATCTGCCAGTCGACGTTGCGGATGGCGATTCCGTCGTTGTAGCGGCCGAGGATCTCGCCGATCTCCTTGGCGGTGTCGCCGTGGGCGATCTGGGTCGTGCGGCTCTCGATGAACTGCGCGTGGCCCCCGAGTTGCGCCATGCCCGCCTCGAACGACGCCCGCGTCCGCGTGCTCGAGAAGAAGAACAGCATCGCGAGGACCTTGTCCCGCAGCAGCGGGTGGGGCCGCCCGAGCGCCCGGTCGCGCTTCAGACCGAACGCCACCTCGAGCACGGTGTCGATCTCGTCCTTGGTCCACTCGCTGAAGTCGATGACGTCCCGACCCCGAAGATGTGTCTGCATCGTTCGCCTTTCTCGACTCGTCCCAGGTCCCGGCGACTACTGCACGGCGCCGAGCACCAGTGCCAGCAACGCCATGCGCATCACGACGCCGTTGAACGCCTCGAACCAGTAACGGGCGTGGCGCGTGCTGTCGACGTCGGGGGGCAGCTCGTCCATCCTCGGCAGCGAGTGGAGAATGATCGCCCCGGGCTTGGCTGATTTCGCCATCAGCTCGCGCGTGACGCGGTAGGCGGGCGGCGTGAGCCCGTGCTCCTTCACTTCTTCGCGGGACTTCGTGTAGTCGGGCTGGACGACCGGCTCCATGTAGACGACGTCCGCCTCGGCAAGGCACTTCGCGACGCTCTCGTACTCCCGGTAACGGACGCTGCGGGCGTCGAGCTCGGCGGAGAACTCGGGCAGGAGCGACATCTCGGGCGGGTGGACGAGCGACGCGGTCATGTCGAACTGCGACATCGCGTAGAGGATCGAGTGCATCGTGCGCATGCGCATGTCCCCGACGCACAATACGTTGAGCCCGTCGAGCGTGCCCTTGTCCTTCCAGATCGTGTAGAGATCGGTGAGCACCTGGGTGGGGTGCTCGCCCCAGCCGTCGCCGCAGTTGATCACCGGCACCGAGGACCACTTGGCGGCCTCCGCCGGCGCGCCCTGCTCGAAGTGGCGCATCGCGATGACGTCTCCGTAGTACTCGAGCATGTGGACGGTATCCTTGATGGACTCCTGGTAGAAGTCCCCGGCGCGGGTCATCTTCGCGTCGGAGAACCCGAGCACGTGCCCGCCGAGGCGGTGCATCGCCGCCTCCGTCGCGAGGCGCGTCCGCGTGCTCGGCTGGTAGAAGGCCGTGAGGAGCGTCTTCGAGGAGAGCAGGTCGCCGTTCTCGCGGCGCTCCGCCAACGGCGCCAGCTCGTCGGCGACCCGGAACACCTCGAAGTACTCGTCACGCTCGAAGTCCTTGAGCGAAAGGATGTCCCTTCCGGCGAAGCTCCTCATCTCGTGCCGACCTCCTGTGTCTGCTGGCTCGTCATGAGCCGAAAGTGTCGATCATCAACCGCACGTCGCTGCCGAGCGGGTACAGGATCGGGCAGGTCGCGCCCGCCGCGATGTACTCGTCGACCTTGGCCCGGCACTCCTGCGGCGTGCCGGACGCCGTGATCATCTGGACCGCGTCGTCGGGCACGAGGCGCATCGCCCTGTGGATCTCCTCCGGCCCGGCGGGCCAGGTGAGGACCTTGCCGATCTCCTCGATGAGGGCCGGGTCGACCCCGCTCGCCTTCATGATGTGGGGCTGCTGCCCGAGATACTGGGTGAGGAGCTCACGGGCCCGGTCGAGGGCGAGCTCGCGGTCGTTGTCGAGCGAGCACACGACGAGCTGGGGCCGGTCGATCTCGTCGAGGTTGCGCCCGGCGCGCGCCGCGCCGATGGCGAGGTGCTCCATCGCCTCCCGGTTGTAGGCGGGGCTCACCATGTAGTTGAGCACCACCCCGTCGGCGATTTCGGCGGCGAGCTCCATCATCTGCATGCCGGTCGCGCCGATGTAGATCGGCACGTGCTTCGGCGAGCGGTCGCCGTGGACGATGTCGATCTCGACGTCGTCCAGGTGCACGAACTCCCCGTGGTAGGTGACGCGCTCCATGGCGAGGAGCCGCCTCGTCGCCTCGACCACCTCGCGCATCGCGCGTAGCGGTCTCCGGCGGTCGATGCCGACCTTGCCCGCCAGCGGTTCCCACCACGCGCCGAGCCCGAGGATCACCCGCCCCGGCGCGAGCTCGTCGAGCGTCGAGAACGTCGCGGCGAGGAGGCCCACGTTGCGGGTCCAGATCGGGATCACCCCGGAGGCGACCTTGATCCGGCTCGTGACGGCGGCGTAGGCCGCCATCGGCACCGTCGCCTCGCGCACGAGCCGGCTCTCGGCCTGCCAGACCGCCTCGAAGCCCCGCTCCTCCGCGTAGCGCGAGTACTCCATGCCGTCACGGATCGGATGCATGTCCTGCAGATACAGGGCGGCCCTCATCGCTCCTCCCTCCTTCTCGGATCGTAGGTGTGCGCGGGCGTCTCTTCGAGGCGCCGCCACAGCCGCTCGGTGACCCGCGTCTCGTCGGCGGCGACCTCGGCCTCGTCGACCCGGGTCGAGCGACCCCCTTCGACGACGAGCTCGCCCGCCACGTAGACGTCGCGGACCCGCCCCGGGGCGAGGCCGAAGACCCAGTGCCCGGCGAGGTTCGCCGCCCCGATCGGCGTCGGCGGCGCATAGGAGAGCACACAGAGGTCCGCCGGCGCGCCCGGCCTGAGCGTTCCGAGTAGCGGCTCGTCGTAGGCCCGTGCCGCCAGGCGCGCGCCCTCCGCCAGGCGGACGAGCGGCCAATCCGGTGACGTGCCGAGATCGGCCTCCTTGGCGCGGAAAAAGCCCGCCTGCGATTCGGCCAGCATGTCGCCGCCGATGCCGTCGGTCCCGAGAGCGACGCGCCCCGTCCGGCGATTGAACGGCGAGTGGCCGACGCGGTTGTTCATGTTCGAGCGCGGGTTGCAGGCGACGGTCGCCCCGGATGACTCGACGAGGCGTGCCTCGTCCTCGTCGACGTGCACGCAGTGCGCGAGCAGCGCCCGTTCCGTGAGCACGCCCGCGTCGGCGAGTCGGTCCGCCACCCGCTTGGAACAACGCCCGACACAGTCGCGCTCGTCCACCTCGTCCTCGGCCACGTGGATGTGCACCCCCACTCCGGCGTCGGCCGCCGCGCCGGCGCAGGCTTCGAGGGTCGCGTCCGAAAGTGTGAACGAGGCGTGCGCGCCCACCATCGCGCGGGCGAGGGGCAGGTCGCGACGCAGGAAACGCCGGTTCTCCGCGAGGCCCGCCCGCGCGCGCTCGAGGCCGTCCCGGTCCGTCACCTCGTAGCAGAGCACCGAACGCGCGCCCAGCCCGCCGAGCGCCTCGGCGATCACGTCGAGCGAGCCGTCGATCGAATTCGGCGAGGCGTGGTGGTCGACGATCGTCGTCGTCCCGGCGAGGAGGGCGTCGAGTCCTCCCCGGATCGCGGAGGCGCGCACGGATTCCTCGTCGAGGGCGCGGTCGAGCCGCCACCAGATCCGCTGGAGGATCTCCGTGAAATCCCGTGGCGGCGCGAGCGCGTACGGCATGCCCCGGGAGAGGGCCGAGTAGAGGTGGTGGTGGGCACAGACGTTGCCGGGCACGACGAGCGTGCCGGTGCAATCCCTCGGCACGGCCGCCGCGGGGGCCTCGCCGAGAGCCCGGACGCGCCCGTCGGCGATGACGACGTCGGCCGCGACGACCTCGGGTGGGTCGAGCGCGACGACGACCGTCGCGCCGCGCAGGACGACCGCCGGGGCCGAGGCGTCGTGTCGGGACCGGGCCACCGCGCTCAGCGCTCGATCCCGGTGAAAAGAAGCGCCACGCGCTCGTCGGTGCGCACCGCGCCGGCGCGGAGCAACTCGGCGAGCCCGGCGAGGCCGGCAGATCCGGTCGCCGAGACGTTGAAACCCGCGTCGTACCCGAGCTGGTGGGCCTCGACGAGCCCCTCCTCCGTCACGACGACCGGCTGGCCGCCGGTGGCGAGCATGGCCCGCACGACCTCCAGCCAGTCGTAGGTCTCGTCGTCGAGGATCCCCTCGGCGACACTTCTCGGCTCGCTCTCCCAGGGCCACATGTAGCTCGATCGCGACCGCGCCGCGCCTTCGAGCGCACCGTCGATCTCGGCGGCGTCGGGCGAGGCCGGAAGGGTGGCGCGCACCTTGAGGTAGGCACGTTCGAGCGGATGGGCGCCCGTCGTCTGCACCGTGTGGATCCGCGCGACGCGGTCCATCCTCCCGAGCGCCTGAGACTCCGTGAACGCCTGGGCGCAGCTGCTCGCCAGGGCGCCGCCGCCCACCTGGACGACGACGTGGTCGAGCGTGAGCCCGCTCGTCTCGCACTGCGACGCAATCTCGTAACCGAGGGTCTCGCCGCCTTCGATCGCCAGGCCGTTCAGGTTCCCCTGGCAGGTGAACGCCAGCGCCCCACGCTCGATCTCGTTGAGCAGCCGCAGGTATGTCGGGTCGCCCGGTTCGCCGGGCCGGCGTTCGCAGACGACGATCTCGGCGTCTAGGTCGCCAAGCCGGTCGACGATGCGCACGCCGGCGTCGACCGGCACGAACACGCGCAGCCGCCGCTTTCCAGCCGCCGCGACCACCGCGGCCGCCAGCGCGGCGTTGCCACAACTCGCGACGGCGAGCGTCGGGCGCTGGTCACGGTCGGCAAGACCGGTCAGCTCGGCCACCTCGAGGTGCAAAAGCACCCCCATGAGGTGGCGCGCCTTGTGCGAGCCGCCGACGTTGTCGATCTCGTTCTTCACCCAGACGCCCCCGGGCTCGGCGAAGCCGAGGGCGGTGGACAAAGTCTCGCTGTGGGTGAAAGGCGTCGCGCGGAAGCCGTGTCCGTCGACCCGGCTGACCGCGGTATCAAGACTCCGTACGAGCTCGACGAAACGCGCGTCGTCGAGGCCGCCGGCGAGCGCCCGGTGGTAGCTGTGCAGCAGTTCCCGGTAGGCGACGAAGGGGCACGGGTCGATCCCCTGCGGGTCCGGGAACCGCACGCTCGGGATGTCGAGGACACGGACGAGCACGTGGTCGACGTCGCCGACGCCGCTGTTCGGGCAGCGGAACGGGTAGGGCTCGGTGGGACTCGGGGACGCGCCGCATCCGGCGCAGACGAGCGTGCTCGCGGCCGTGCTCAAGGGACGGAGACTCCCGTGCGAGCGTTGAACTCGCGGATGAGACCGTCCCAGCGAGGGATCTCCGCCCGCAGGGCGCGCCACCAGGACTGGTCGCGCCGCGCCGTGAACTCGTCGATGGCGACTCCTTGCTGCTCCACCCAGGTGAAGTAGCCGAGGTTGAACACGCGGGCGCGGTCGACGGCGGTCATCTCGAGCAGGTGGTCGGTCTCGGCTCCAGCCATGTGCCGGCCGAACTCCTCGGCGGCACGGACGTCGTCGAATCCTTCGGGGAAGTCCCGCGCCGCGATGCGCGCCCGTTCGCTCGCGTACATCTCGGCACCGTCCGTCGCCACGGTCATCACGACCTCGTCGGGACCGAGTCCGAGGTACTTGGCCGTCTTCACGGCGGCAACGATGTTGCAGATGCTCGAGAGGCCGAAATCATCGAGCACAGCGAGGATCTCGGCGGACACGTGGCGCCGCTCGGCGAGGAAGGTTCTCCCGGCGTCCGTCCCGAAGACGAGGGCGAGATGGTCCGTCGCGCGGTCGGAGACCGCCGTCACGATGTCGGTGTTGTAGACGTTGTGGATGAACGGGATGTGCTTGTCGCCGATGCCCTGGATGTTGTGCTCGCCGAACCCGTTGTAGAGCATCGTCGGGCACTCGAGCGCCTCGACGGCGACGATCCGCGCCCCGTGGGATTCCTTCAGGCGGTCACCCGCCCCGAGCGTCCCCGCCGAGCCGGAGGCGGAGACGAACGCGGCGAGCCGCAGTCCGGGGCGATTCTCCTGCAACCGGTCGAAGACGTCGCCGAGCGCGGTCCCCGTGCACAGGTAGTGCGCGAGGTGATTGCCAAACTCGGAGAACTGATTGAAGATGACGTTCCCCGGGTCCCGCGACAGTTCGGCACACTTGTCGTAGATCTCCTTCACGTTGCTCTCGGTGCCCGGCGTGGCGATGATGTCGGCGGGATCGGCCACCCAGTCCTCGAGCCAGGCAAAGCGCTCGCGGCTCATGCCCTCGGGAAGCACGGCGACGCCCCGGCAGCTCATGAGGCGTGAGATCGCCACGCCGCCTCGGCAGTAGTTCCCCGTCGAGGGCCACACCGCCCGGTGCGAGGTCGGGTCGAACTGACCGGTGACGACGCGCGGCACGAGGCACCCGTAGGCGGCGAGGACCTTGTGGGCCCGGATCATCGGGAACCGGTCGCCGAAAGCCACGGCGATGGGCGCCTCGACCCCCGTCAGCTCGCTCGGCAGCACGACGTGCCCGGGCAGAGCGACCCGGCGGGTGCGATCCGCGCCGTTGAACCAGTGCACCCGGAACAGGTTGAGGGGATTCGCCTCGTCGGGGCCGACCGACGCCAGGGCGTCCTCGATGGGGGCGGGGATGGTGCGGGGATCGGCGAGCTCGGCGAATGTCGGGAGAAGGATCCTGCGTTCCTTGAAACGCTCGACCGTGCGGTCGTACACCGCTTGATCGACGATGTCACCTTCGAGTCCCAAGGTCCGCATCTCTCTTCTCCGTGTCAGTTCGCGCGCGACGACCCTCTCGTCGCCGCCAGCCGGACTTGAGGTCCCCGAGCCTCCTTCGACTGCCCCGCGTCACTGTCCTATCCGAAAACATCGGCCGGGCATCGCGCCCGACCGTTCCCTCACCCCGGCGCGGTTGGCCCGCCCAGGCTCCTACCTGCCTGCGCACCCCAGTGACGACACGGTCCCCTCGAACCGCCCGGCGATCCCGGCAGGGCGATGGCCCCCGCGCTGCGCGCGGGGGCCATCGCAGATCTGCCTAGGAGGAGTACTTGCCGACCTCCTTCGGAACCGAACGGAACGACAGCACGTAGTAAACGATCGCGCTGACGAGCAGCCCGAACGCCCAGCTGAAGTCGGCGCCGTGGGTCCAGTTCGACAACGGTGACGAGTACGAGGGCGTGTAGAACGCCGCGTCGATCCACATCATCGCCGCGAACATTCCTGCGCCGAGTGAGAACAGCGCCTTCCAGTTGAAGCCTCCGTTACGCCAGTACAGGCCGCCGTGCTTCGCAGCAAGGGAGCTGAACTCGTAGCGGCCGCGCCGGAGCCAGTAGTCGACGATGTAGACGCCGAACCACGCACCGAGCCAGACGACGATGTAGTCGAGGAACCCGGCAAGGTCCGTGTAGAAGTTCCCCTTGAAGATCACCAGGGCTGTCACGCCACCGGAGATGATGGTGTCGATGACGACGCAGACCCACCGCTTGGCCGGGAGGCCAAGCGCCTGAAGGGTGACCCCCGAGGAGTACATGTCGAGCGTGTTGATCGCGAACAGCTGCGGCAGCGCCAGGATCAGGAACGGCCAGAAGAACCAGCTGGCGAACGCCGTCGGAAGAGCGGCGGCGGCACCGGGGCCGTAGATGTTGCTCTGGAGCGACGTGCTGACGAGGTAGGCGCAGGCACCGAGGAGCTCGAGCAGGATCGACGGGATGGCCCCGCCGAGCGTCGCGGCCCAGAACGTCTTCGCCGGGGGTGTGTCAGCCGGCAGGTAGCGGGAGTAGTCCGCCGCGTTCTCAGTCCAGCCGAGACCCCCTGCCGAGACGACGAGCACGAGCCCGGTGGTCCACAGCCACCACGAGTCCGTGCCGTGCGTGTGCAGGTTGGACAGGTGAACGTGGGGAAGGACCAGGCACGCCATTATGGCGAAGACCACGACGAACACGTAGGACAGGTAGTGCAGGACCTTCGTGATCGTCGCGTGCCCGAGGAACGGCACGACGAACTGAATGAGGACGGCGATGATGATCGCGATCGTCTTACCGGTGTCGTTGAGGTGGATCCCCTCGTGGCTGAACATCGCCACGGCAATCAAGACCGCGATCACGAGACCTTCGACCTCGAAGCCCACCTGGGTGATCCAGTTGAACAACGACGGCGCGCGGTTGCCGTTTCGCCCGAAGGCCGCGCGGCTCACCATGAAAGTCGTCGTCCCTGACCTCGGCCCGGCAAGGCTCGCCGCGCCGAGGAAGACGTAGACGACGTTCCCGAGGAGGATCGCGAAGACGGCCTGCCAGAACGTCAGCCCGAAGGCGACGATCAGGGCGCCGTAGACGAGGAACTCGACGTTCCAGATCCCGCCGGCCCACATCCAGAACAGGCCCCCGGGGCGCAGTCGCCGGTCGGCGTCGGCGACGTGCTCGATGCCCCGCTGCTCGAGCTTGAAGGCGCTGTATCCCTCCGCCACCTCGCCACCGAGCATCGGCGACCCACCTCCCGGCGGGCCGGAGCCCATGTCCACACCGTTGGCCATCGTCGGACCTCCCTCCGTGCGCCCTCAGAAAGGTCGGTCGGCCCTCGTCGTGCGCACTATCTCGTCGTACGACAGAAAGTGATGCTGAGAACCTGCTGAATCCGTCGGAAGCGTATCCCTTTACCAACGGCGCGTCTTTGTTAAGGAAGTGAAATGACACGCTTCCGATTGTGCTCCTGTGAGCGTCTGGGAGTCGGGTCCCGGGGGCTCGAAAGTCCCCGGTCGCACCCGGCGGGGCGCCGGCGAGCGCCGGTTCCGCCCGACCCGGCGACTCCAGCCCCCGGCGCCGCGGGGAGCACGGAGGCGCGGCGGGAGACCGCGACCGCGCACCAGATGCTGGTCGGGCGGCATCTGGGACGGCGATACTACGGGCGTGGAGCATCGGACGGTCCTGCGCGGCGCTCGCTCGCCAGGCGACGTCGCCGTCGAGGGGGGGCGCATCGCCGCCGTCGGCGCGGTCGACGCCCGTCCCGGTGACCGGGTCGTGCGCTGTGACGGCGACCTCATCACCGCCGGCTTCGTCAACACCCACCATCACCTCTACCAATGGATGACGCGGGGACGGGCGACAGCGTGTGACCTCTTCACCTGGCTCACGACCCTCTATCCGGTCTGGGGGAGGATGTCGGTCGACGACACCGCGGCGGCGGCCCTCGTCGGTCTCGGAGAGCTCGCCCTGTCCGGCGCGACGACCGTGTCGGACCACCACTACCTCGTGCCCCGCGGCGACGACGGCGTCTTCGACGCGATCGCCGCGGCGGCACGCACGGTCGGCGTGCGCCTCGCGCTGTGCCGCGGTTCGATGGACCTCGGCGAGAGCGCCGGCGGCCTGCCGCCCGATTCGGTCGTCGAGCCGATCGACGCCATCCTCGCCTCGACCGAGGCCGTCGCCGCCCGGCTGCACGACGATGAGCGCGTGATGATCGCCGTGGCGCCGTGCAGCCCCTTCTCGGTGTCGACCGACCTCATGCGGGAGTCCGCGGCGATGGCGCGTCGCCTCGGCCTGCGCCTGCACACCCACCTCGCCGAGACCGACGACGAGGCGAGCCACTGCCTGGCGCGCTTTGGCCGGCGACCGCTCGAGCTGATGGAGGAGCTCGGCTGGCTCGGCGACGACGTCTGGTTCGCGCACGCGATCCACCTCGACCCCGCCGAGGTCGCGACGGTCGGCCGTGCCGGGACCGGCGTCGCGCACTGCCCGAGCTCGAACGCCCGGCTTGCCGCCGGCATGTGCCCGGTGCGGGGCCTGCTCGACGCCGGAGTTCCCGTCTGCCTCGGGGTCGACGGCCCCGCTTCGAACGAACTCGGCGTCCTTTTGCCGGAGCTGCGCCAGGCCCTCTACACCGCCCGGCTGCGCGAGGGACGCGCCGACGCGCTCTCCCCCGCCGAGGCGCTGGCGCTCGCCACCTCCGGCGGGGCGGGGTGCCTCGGGCGCGCCGATCTCGGGCGTTGCGAGGTGGGGGCGGCGGCGGACCTCGCCGTCTGGCCCATCGACGACCTCGCCGACGTCCCCGACCCGATCGACGGCCTCGTGCTCGGCCCGGACCGTCGCGTGCGCCACCTCCTCGTCGGGGGCGAGAGCGTCGTCGCCGACGGCGCGCTCGTCGGCGTCGACCTCGGGCGCGCCCACGCCGAACTCGCGCGCCGGGCCCGCGAGCTGTGGTCGTGACGGGACCCTCGCGGCCGCGCCCGTCGGGCGGTGCCGACGCGCCACACCGCGACAAGCGGGACGCCATCCAAGAACTGGGGGTCACACGATGTTGATCCGTGGCGGCACGGTGATCGATGAGGCGGGCGAGCGCCCCACCGACGTGCGCGTCGGCGATGACGGCCGGGTGGCCGAAGTCGCTGCGGGGCTCGCGCCCCGCCCGGCGGAGCCGGTACACGACGCGACCGGCAAGCTCGTCATCCCCGGTGGGGTCGACCCGCACACCCACATGCAGCTGGCCGTCGGCGCGGTGCGCGTCTCGGACGACTTCGCCTCCGGGACGAAGGCCGCGGCACTGGGCGGCACGACGACGATCATCGATTACGTCACGCCGGAGCGGGGCGAGGACCCCCTCGCCGCCGCCGAGAGGTGGAGGGCGTTCGCGGCGCCCTCGGCGATCGACTGGGGACTGCACCTCTCGTTCACCGCCGCGGTGCCCGAGGCGGTCGTCGCCGCGGCGGTCGAGGCCGGCATCACCTCGTTCAAGCTCTACCTCGCCTACCCCGACCGCCTCCAGGTCGACGACGGCGCCATCGTCGACCTGATGCGCTCGGCCCGGCGCCAGGGCGCGCTCGTCACCTTGCACTGCGAGAACGGGGCGGCGATCGAGGAGCTCCGACGCGAGGCGCTGGCGGCCGGCCGCACCGCCGTCGTCGAGCACGCCCGCACGCGGCCGCCGCTTCTCGAGGCCGAGGCCACCTCCCGCGCCTCGGTGCTCGCCGAACTGACCGGGGCCGCGATCTACGTCGTGCACGTCTCGAGCGCCGACGCCCTCGCGGCGATCCGGCTGGCCCGCGAGCGGGGGGTGGACGTGAAGGCCGAGACCTGCCCGCAGTACCTGTACCTCGACGTGACGAGGCTCGAGGGCGATGACGCCGCCGACTTCGTCTGCACGCCTCCGCTGCGCGAGTCCTGGCACTCCGAGCTGCTGTGGGAGGGGCTGGCGCAGGGCTGGATCCAGACGGTCGGGACCGACCACTGTCCGTTCTGGCGCGCCGACCGGCGCGCCGGGACGCTCAGGCACCCCGGCGGCGTGAGGGATTTCACGGAGATCCCTGGCGGCCTGCCGGGCGTCGAGACGCGTCTCGCTCTGATGTGGGAGGCGGTGCGCGCCGGGCGGATCACGGCCAAGGACTGGGTGCGGGTGTGCTCCGAGGCGCCGGCGCGCACCTTCGGGCTGTGGCCGGCGAAGGGGTCGCTCCACGTCGGCGCCGACGCCGATGTGGTCGTGTGGGACCCCGGCCGCCGCCAGTCGCTCGACGCCGGGGCGCTCGACATGGCCGTCGACCATTCCCCCTACGAAGGGATGATCGCGACGGGCTGGCCGGAGCTCGTCCTCAGTCGGGGTCGGGTGGTCGCCCGCGACGGGCACTTCCAGGGTGAGCCCGGTTGGGGCCGCTACCAGGCCCGTTCACCCCTGTCCCCGTGACGGGAGCCCGTCGGAGGTGGGGCGTTAGGCTCGTTCCGACCCTTCCCGGGAGGCACCGGCTCGACATGGTGAGCACTGCACGGTACTGGCGCCCGCAGTCGATGGAGGAGGCGCTCTCCCTGCTCGAGCGCCCCGCGGCCGCGGTGATGGGCGGCGGGACGAAGCTCAACGCCCGACCCCTCGCGGAGCGCGGCGAGGTCGTCGACCTGCAAGCCCTCGGCCTCGACGGCATCGCGCGCCGCGATCGGGCGATGCTCGTCATCGGGGCCATGACACGGCTCCAGGACCTGGCCGACCACGCCGAGGTCCCCCCGGTCGTCCGCGACGCGGCCCGCCGGGAGGCACCGAGCACCTTGAGGATGCAGGCGACCCTCGGCGGGTGCATCGCCACCGCCGAGTCCGACAGCGAACTGCTCGCGACGCTCCTCGCCTACGACGCGCGGGTACAGGTCACCGCGCGCTCCGGTGTCACCGAAGTCTCCCTGGAGACGCTCCTCGCCGATTTGCCGCTCGACCCGGGCGCGATCATCACCGCCGTGTCTCTCGACACGCGCGGGCACGCCGAACTCGCCCGGACCGGGCGCACGACCGCCGACCGGGCGATCGTCGCGGCGGTCGCCCGCAAAAAGGACGGAGAGCACCGGCTGGCGCTCGCGGGGGTCGCGGCGACGCCGATCGTCGTCGCGCTCGGGGCGCGCGACCTCGACAGATCGGGCACAGATGACGTGGCGGCCGGTCTCGCGCCGCCCGGCGACTTCCGCGGGTCGACTGAGTACCGGGCGGCCCTCGCCCGCGTGCTTTCCGCCCGTGTCCTGGAGGCGGTCGATCGATGAGCAAGCTCGAGACGCGCGACGCGGCGCGCGACGGCAGCGCCATGCCCCGCGGAGAGGCGATGAACGAGATCACCCTCACGGTCAACGGAACAAGCCACACGGTCTCGTGCCCGCCGCACGCGACGTTGCTCGCGGTGCTGCGCGGGCTCGGGCTCTTCAGCGTCCGCTTCGGGTCCGCGACCGGCGAGACCGGCGCGGCGGCCGTCCTCGTCGACGGACGGCTCGTCTCTTGTGACGTCCTGCTCGCCGCGCAGGCGGTCGGCCACGAGGTGACGACGGTCGAATCCCTCAACGTCGCCACCGGGGAGCTCGACCCGATCCAGGAGGCCTTCGTCGAAGCGGGGGCGATGCAGTCGGGGTACTCGGCGGGCGCGATGGTGCTGGCGACGAAGGCCCTTCTGGCGGCGAACCCCGACCCGTCCGACACCGAGATCCGCGACGCCCTCAGCGGGATTCTCGACCGCGAGACGGGATACGTGAAGGTCGTCGAGGCGGTCCGGCGCGCCGCGGTCGCGCTGCGCGGCGAGAAGTCCCGACCGATGGACCCGGTGGTCGTCCCGGCCCTCGCCGACCGGCAGGGGTCGGTCCCCCTCCGGGTCGCGGAGCCAGACGGCGAGGTCTCGATGGCGGTGCCGCGCCTCGTCGCGTCCCGCGACGTGCCACAGACCGCGGTCGTCGGCAAGCCAGAGACGAAGGTGGATGCCCTCCGCCTCGTGAAGGGCAACCCCGCCTTCACCGACGACATCGAGCCGCGCGGCATGCTCTTCGCCAAGGTGCTGGGCAGCCCCCACGCCCACGCCCGCATCGTCGCGATCGACGACGCCGCGGCGCGCGCCCTCCCCGGCGTGCACGCCGTGTTGCACTGCCAGAACACCCCGCGGGTGAAGTACGCCTCGGGCGGTCAGAGCTGGCCCAACCCGCAGCCGTGGGACCAGGTGAGCTTCGACGACAAGGTCCGCCACGTCGGCGACCGGGTGGCCGCGGTCGCGGCGGAGTCCGTCGAGATCGCCGAGGAGGCCTGCCGCCTGATCAAGGTGACCTACGAGGTCCTCCCCGCCGTTTTCGACGAGGTCGAAGCCATCAAGCCCGGCGCGCCGGTCATCCACGACGAGCCGGACACGGAAGGGATCTTCGACGCCGCCCGCAACATCAGCCACCACATCGAGGGACAGACCGTCGGCGACACCGATCTCGAGGCGGCGTTCGCCGGCGCGGCACGGGTCTTCGAGGAGACCTTCCACGTCCAACAGGTCCAGCACACGCCCATCGAGCCCCACATCACCATCGGGTGGTTCGACGAGGACGAACGGCTCGTGCTTCGTTCCTCCACCCAGGTTCCGTTCCACGTGCGCCGGATGGTGGCACCGCTCCTCGGCCTGCCGGTCAAGCGCATCAGGGTTGTGAAGCCCCGCCTCGGCGGCGGTTTCGGGGCGAAACAGGAGATGGTCATCGAGGACATCGTCGGCCACCTCGTTCTCGCCACACGCCGCCCGGTCCGCCTCGAGCTCACCCGCGCCGAGGAGTTCGCCGCCTCCCGCGTCCGCCACGCCATGACCATCAGGTTCCGCTCGGGCGTCGACGCCGACGGCCGCCTCGTCGCGCAGGACATGGGGGTGGTCTCCAACACCGGCCCCTACGGCACGCACGGCTTCACGGTGAACTCGGTCTGCGGCCAACACGGACTGTCGCTCTACAACTGCCCGGCGAAGCGCTTCCGCTGTGACGTCGCCTACACGAACAGCCCCGTCGCCGGCGCCTTCCGCGGTTACGGCGCGCCCCAGGCGTTCTTCGCCCTCGAGTCCCACATGGACGACATCGCCCGGGCGCTCGAGATGGACCCCGCCGAGATCCGGCGACGCAACTGGGTCACGACCGGCGACCCGCTCGACATCGTGCTGCGCCTCGGCGAGCGGGGCGGCGTCGAGGACATCGCCCCCGAGGACGTGCCCGTCATCACGAGCTGCGGCCTCGAGGAGTGCGCCGCCCAGGGGATGCGCGCGATCGGCTGGGAGCGGAGACGCGACCCCTCGTGGCACCAGCCGCCCGGCCGGCCGAACATCCGCCGCGGCCTCGGCATGGCGCTCGCCATCCAGGGCTCGGGGATCCCGCTCGTCGACATGGCGTCCTGCTCGATCAAGATCAACGACGACGGGTCCTTCAACGTGCTTTTCGGGGCCACGGACCTCGGCACCGGGTCGGACACCGTCCTCGCCCAGATCGCCGCCGAGGTGCTGGGCGTGCCGGTCGAAGACATCCTCGTGTACTCCTCCGACACCGACTTCACGCCCTTCGACGTCGGCGCCTACGCCTCGAGCACGACCTACGTCTCGGGCATGGCCGTGAAGAAGGCGGCCGAGGCGGCGGCCGAGCGGATCGTCGCCCGGGCGGCCCGGCTGCTCGGCGGTGAGGACCCGGAGACGATCGAGCTCCACGACCGCCGGGCCTGGGCGGCCGACGGGCGCTCGGTGTCGCTCGGGGACATCGCGCTGAACGCGTTGCACACCGAGGACCAGGAGCAGATCATGGGCACCGCCTCCCACGTGTCGCCCGAGTCGCCTCCCCCGTTCTCGGCCCAGCTCGCCGAGGTGGAGGTCGACATCGACACCGGCCAGGTGACGGTCACGAAGCTCGTCACCGCGGTCGACTGTGGCGTGCCGATCAATCCGATCACGGCGAGCGGCCAGGTCGAAGGGGCGATGCTCCAGGCCCTTGGCTACGCGCTGTGCGAGGAGGTCGTGCTCGATCCCGCCGGCCGGATGGTGAACGACCGCTTCGGCCCCTACTGGATCTTCCGGTCCGACGACACACCGCCGATCGAGGTCTACTTCGTCCAAACGATGGAGCCCTCCGGCCCCTACGGGGCCAAGGCTGTGGCCGAGATCCCGATCGACGACGTCGCGCCGGCGGTGCGCAACGCGATCCTCGACGCGACCGGCGTCGCCATCAACTCGATCCCGTTCACCCCCGAGCGCGTCTGGCGCGCCCTGCAGGCGGCCGAGAAGGTGCACGCGTAGCCCGAGAACCGGCCCGCGGCCCGATGGACGAAGAGGGCCGCAGACGATAACGGGGTTGTCAGGCGTACGCGCGCGGCCCGCACCGATTGCCCGGCGTCGAGGGCGCGTCGTCGTCGCCGGGCTCTTGTTGTCGGGGGTCCTCCTCACCGCGGCGGGCGCGACCGCGGCGGGCAACGCTCCGACGACCCCGCCGGATCACCTTCGCACCGTTCGGCGCCAGGGGCGCGATGAAATCGTCGCTCCGAGTCACTGCGACACTGCGGGCCACGAGCTGCCTCGCCGATGGTGCGGCGGGTGACTTCGTACCGGTACTTCACGAAGAACTTCGTCTGCGACCCCTCTTCGCCCGACCGCTCGCCCGCCCGGGACCCGTCCTGTGCTCCGACGACCCCGCCAGCTCGCACGTCGTCAAGCTCACGGTCACCGCGCTGCCGCCCCCGGTGAGCGGAGCCCCGGCGACGGATCCCTGGGCGTTCAGGCCCTCCAACGGTGAGGTCTGCCTCTACGCCAGCGCCGCCTGGGCGCCGAAGACCGGTCCGTTCGCCTGCCTGGCGCCGGCCCGGCCGCTCGCCGACTGCCCCTTCCCGGATCCGGGCACCCCGTGGTGGAGCGCCGCCTGCCAGGACAAGGCGACGGGCTCCAGTTCGTTCACGACGCACGTCGTCGACACGGTCTGGCTCTGGGCGCGCCCTCGCTGAGTCGCCCTCTCGCCGGGTGGAAAGCGATCCGCAACCGCGACCAGAGTGGAGACCGGCGGGCGGCAGGACCATGGAGGAGAACCCCATGGCGTCACGAACGCGCGACGCGGGCCTCACCGGTTTCGCCGCGAAGGGACGCGGCCAGCGACGGCTCAGACGTCGGCGACGTCGATGAGCGAGAAGGAGTTGACGTCGAACAAGCCCCGGTCGGTCATCCTCAGATCCGGGATCACCGTGAGGCCGAGGAAGCTCAGCTGCATGAACGGCTCGTCGATCGTCAGCCCGAGCCGGTCCGAGACGATCCCGGCGAGCTGCTTCACCTCGCCGGCGACCTCGACGGCGTCCTTGTCGCTCATCAGCCCGCCGATCGGCAGCCGCACCTCGCCGATCACCCGTCCGTCGAGGACCGCGACCTGCCCGCCGCCGATCTCGGCGAGCCGGGCGACCGCGGCGGCCATCTCGGTCGGGCCGGAGGCGCCACGCGCGCCGACGACCATGCAGTTGTGGGCGTCGTGGGCGACGGTCGAGGCGATGGCCCCCCGCACCAACCCGAAGCCCGCGACGTAGCCGAGGCCGATCCGTCCGGTGTGCCGGTGCCGCTCGACGGCGCCGATCCGGGCGACGACCTGGGTCGGGTCGGCGAGATCGACGACGAGATCCTTCGTCGAGAGCGAACGCGACTCCACGCCGATCACCCGGGCCTTGCCACCGGCCGGTTCGGCGAGGTCGAACTCCTCCGGGCCCGGCGGGTTCTCCAGGTGTACGGAATGGAGCATCCAGTCGGGTGCCGTGGCCGACGGCACGACCCCCGGGACGATATGGCCGTCCATCGCGACGAGCTTGCCCGCCTGCCAGACGCGCACCGGCTCGAAGCTGGCGAGGTCGTCGAAGCACAGCACGTCGGCCTGGTAGCCGGGGGCGAGCCACCCGAGATGGTCGAACCGGTGGTAGTCGGCGGGATTGGCCGTCGCCATGACGAGCGCATCCTCGACGGACACGCCGGCCGCGACCGCCAGCCGCACGCAGTCGTTCATGTGGCCCTCGTGCAGGAGCGTGTCCGGCTCACGGTCGTCGGTGCACAGGGCGACGCGGTCGGTGCCGTGGGCGAGGACCGTCGGCACGAGATCCGCGAGGTTGCGCGAAGCGGAGCCTTCGCGGATGAAGATCCACATGCCCTTGCGACGCTTCTCGTCGGTCTCGTCGACTGTGGTGCACTCGTGGTCGGACTCGACGCCCGCGGCGAGGTAGGCGTCGAGCTGGCGGCCACGGATCCCCGGGGCGTGCCCGTCGACGCGTCGGCGGCCCGCGGCGGCGATCTTGGCGAGCACCTCGGGATCGCCCCGGATGACGCCCGGGAAGTCCATCACCTCGGCGATGCCGATCGCCCCGTGCTCGTCGAGAAGTTCCACGAGCTTCGAGTGGTCGAGCACCGCGGCCGGGCTCTCGAACGGGGAGGCGGGCACGCAGCTCGAGGCGCAGATCCCGAAGGTGAACGGCAGGTCGCGCGCCGCCTCCGCCAGGGCGACGACCCCGGGGACCCCGAAGACGTTCGCGATCTCGTGCGGGTCGGCGGCGACCGCGGTCGTCCCGTGCGGGATCACGGTGCGCACGAACTCGTCGACCCACAGCTTCGTGGATTCGAGGTGCATGTGCGGGTCGATGAAACCCGCGGTGAGCGAGGCGCCGTCGACGGCAACGACCTCGGCGGCGTCGCGCGCTCCCCAGCCGGCGATCACCCCGTCGGCGATCGCGAGATCCGTCGCGACCCACTCCCGGGTGCCCGGGACGAAGACCCTGCCACCCGTGATCAGCAGGTCGGCGGGCTCGTCACCGCGAGCGACCGCGAGCGTTCTCTGTGTACCGCGCCGCGCCACAATGCAACCGACTCTAGGCCGCCCGCGTCCCCGGATCGGTCGGCAGATGGCCTCCGCCGCGACGACATGGACGGAGTCCTGCGCCCCGCCCCGGCCGCTGGGTACCCGTGGTGGTCGCGACGTGCGAAACGGGGCGCCCGATCACCCCGGGGCCGGGCCGGGTCGGTACTCTCCTCGGGGTGGTTCGACAAGCAGGAAGGCGCGGCGTGGACGTGGGCACCTCCAAGGCACCGCGGTACGCCGGTGTCGCCGGTGTCGTTCTCGCGGCGGGCGAAGGCCGGAGCTTCGGCGGGCCGAAGGCTCTCGTGCGCTTCGCCGGTCAAACGCTTGTCGAACGGGCCATTCGGACCCTCAAGGCAGGCGGGTGCCGGCCGGTGTGCGTCGTGCTCGGCGCCGCCGCCGACGAGGTGCGCCAGGCGAGCGTCCTCGACGACGCGATCGTCGTCGTGAACGAGCGGTGGCCCGCGGGCATGGGCGGCTCGCTGCGCGTCGGTCTCGACGCCGCGCGTCGCGAGCGGGCGGGCGCCGCCCTCGTGCTGCTCGCCGATCAACCGCTCGTTACCCCCGCCCTCGTCGAGCGCCTGATCGGTGCTTGGCGGACCGGCGCGCGCGCCGCCGTCGCGGCCTATCGCGGCGAGGGGCTCACCCCGGTCCTTCTCGACCGGACGCTCTGGCGGCGGGTCTCCCGGGCCGCCGTCGGCGACGTCGGCGCCCGGGCGCTGCTGCGCGCCCGGCCCGAACTCGTGACGCTCGTCGACTGCGACGACGTCGGCTCGCCCGACGACATCGACACCCCCGGGGATCTCGACCGGCTCGAGCGCGGCACGTCACGTTAGGCGTCGCCGCGGGCCACGCCGGGAGAAGCCTCGCCGGTCACGGGACCGGCCGCCGCCTGACGGTCCCAGGTCCCGGAACGCCCGCCCGACTTGTGCAACAGGACCAGGTCATCGAGGCGGGCCGCGGGGTCGACCGACCAGACGGCGCACAGGATGCTCATGCCGGCGCACGCACAGGCGGTGAGCGCCTCCATCTCGACGCCGGTCCGCTCGACGGCCTCGGCGGTCGCCGAGACGCCGACGCCCGCTTCGCCGACTGTGACGTCGACCACGATCGCGTCGACGTGGATCGGATGACAGAGCGGGATGAACGACGCCGCGCGTTTGGCGCCGAGAAGCCCGGCGGTGCGCGCCGTCGAGACGATGACGTCACCGGTCGTTTCGTCGCCCAGCAACCGCAGGCCGGCCGACGAGGTGCGGACCGTGCAATGAGCCCGGGCGACGCGGAGCGTCGGGCTCTTGGCGGTCACGTCGACCATCGCGGCGCGACCGCGCGCGTCGACGTGGCTGAGGCCACCGCTCTCGCTCATCGCGCCACGGCCGGGACGTCCGCGGCACGGCTGTCGCGCCGCCATCGTTCGCTTACGCCCACCGAGCCAGCTTCGCGCCGCGCCCGCGGCGACCGCTCTCCCGCGCCGGCGCCCGACGCCGGGGAACCGGAGCCCGATACGCTGCCCCAATGCCGATCGCCGCCAAGGTCCTCACGGTCTCCAACGGAGTGGCGGCCGGAGAACGGGAGGACACCTCCGGACCCGCGCTCGTCGCCCGGCTCGAGACGGCCGGTTTCACCGTGGTCGAACGCCGAGTCGTGGCCGACGGCAAGGGCCCCGTCGCCGCCGCGCTCGCCGAGATGGCCCACGGCTTCCGCGGTTTGATCGTCACGACCGGCGGAACGGGTTTCTCGCCGACCGACGCGACGCCGGAGGCCACCCGCTCGGTCGTCGACCGCGAGGCGCCGGGGCTCGCCGAGGCGATGCGCCGCGCGAACCCCCTCGGGCGGCTGACCCGCGGCGTCGCCGGGACGGTCGGCGCGACGCTCGTGCTTAACACGCCGGGATCGCCGTCCGGCGCGGTCGAGGATCTCGAGGCCGTGCTCGACGTGCTGCCCCATGCCCTCGAGCTCCTCGCCGGGGGGCGACCGCACTAGCCGCCGTTTCGAGGAAAGCCGGCCCGGACTCCACCCCGCCTGGAGCGGCGCCCCGCGATCACCCTCCCGACACGGGCGGCAGGACCGCCACCTCGTCGGTGTCGCCCACCGGCGTACGGTCGTCGGCGTGGCGGCCGTTCACCCAGACACGGCTGCGCGCGAGGACCTCGGCGAACGGGGTCCCGTAGCGCGAGCGCGCCGCGGCGAGCAGATCTCCGACGGTGCCGGCGGCGATCTCGTCGCAGCGGACGCCGGCGGCGTCCCCCGCGGGCCCGAGGAGACGGAGCCGCGTCAGGTCAGCCCCCGATCATCGACATCGTGCGCACCGGCCGGGCGAACGAGGGCTCGCCGATGCCGTGGCCGGCGCGTTTGGCCCAGACGGCCCGGCGCAGCACCGCCGCGATGTCGTCATCGTCGCTGTGCCCACGCAACACCTCGCGCACGGAAAGTTCGTCATCGGAGAAGAGGCAGTTGCGCACGGCGCCGTCGGCGGTGAGCCGCAGGCGATTGCAGGTTCCGCAGAAAGGTTGGGTGACGGTCGCCACGACACCGACGGAGCCACCACCGTCGGCGAAGCGGTACACGGACGCCGGGGCAGCGTCCGGTCCGTCCCGCTCGGCGTGGTGGACGGGAAAGCGGGCGTTGATCCGCGCGATCACGTCCGCCGACGGCACGACGGCATCGGCCGCCCAGCGCCCCTCGGCGTCGAGGGGCATGAACTCGATGAACCGCACCTCGCGGTGCGTCGCGCGGGCGAACGCCGCGAAGTCGAGGATCTCGTCGTCGTTCACTCCCTTTTGCAGAACGACGTTCACCTTCACGGGACGCAGGCCCGCTCCCTCGGCGGCATCCATCGCGGCGAGCACCCGGCCGAGCTCGCCGTGACGCCGGATCACGGCGAACCGCTCCGGTCGCAACGAGTCGCAGCTCACGTTCACGCGATCGAGCCCGGCCGCGGCGAGCGCCAGGGCAGAGCGGGCGAGCGCGGTCCCGTTCGTCGTGAGCGCGAGGTCGTCGAACCCGAGCGCGCCGAGGCGCTTGACGAGGTCCACGAGTCCGGCGCGCACAAGCGGTTCCCCACCGGTCAGGCGCACCGCGGTGACCCCCAGCGAACGGGCGACCCGGGCGACCCGTTCGATCTCGTCAAACGTGAGCAGCTCGTCACGCGGCAGGAACGTCTGGGCCTCGTCCGCCATGCAGTAGGTGCACCGGAGATTGCAGCGGTCGGTCACCGAGATCCGCAGATCGGTGTGGACCCTGCCGAACGTATCGACGAGCGCACCCGTCGTCGGCATCGAGTCCGGGTCCGGCCGACGGAGCGGTCGGGCAACGAGACGAACGGGAGTGCTCACGCTCGAGGTCATGCCGACCCTTCCGCTCCCGGCGCGGTGAGACCTTCGGCGTCGAGGAGCATCACCTGCACCAAGTCTCCCCGGCGCGCCCCGTCGCCGTCCGGGAGCAGCGCGAGCGCATTTGCCCGCGCCATCGAGAGCAGCATGTGGGATGCCTGCCCCCCGGACGAGCGAACGTGCACGCGGCCGTCGTCACCAAGTTTCGCGACCACCCGGACGAGGTGCAGCTTGCCGTCGACGGCCCGTCCCAGCTCCTCGTCGGCGACGGCGGCGAAGCGCGGCCGGTCGAGCCGGTGGTGTCCGGCCAACTTGCGCAGCGCCGGTCGCACGAACATCTCGAACGACACCATCGCCGACACGCGGTTGCCCGGCAGGCCGAAGACCGGCGTGCCCGTCGCGACGAGTGTCCCGAAGGCGAACGGCTTCGCCGGTTTGATCGCCACCTGCATCCACCGCATCGAACCGTCCGTCATCTTGTCGAGCACCGTCTTCACGTAGTCGCGATCGCCCACGCTCACCCCGCCGGAGGTGACGATGGCGTCGCAATGCTCCGCCGCTTCACTGAGGGCGGCGCCGATGCGGTCCTCGTCGTCGGCGACGATTCCGAGGTCGGCAGCGGCGAAGCCGGACGAGCGCGCCAACGCGAGCAGGGTCGGGCGGTTGGCGTCCCGGACGGCCCCGGGTCTCAGGGACCCGACGGAGGTGACGAGCTCGTCGCCGGTCGACAGGACGCCCACCCGGGGCCGCCGGTGGACCGCGACCGACGCAACTCCCAGGCTCGCCAGGACACCGAGGTGCCCCGGGCCGAGCACGGTGCCGCTCTCGATCACGACCTCGCCCTCCTTCACGTCCTCGCCGGGGAGGCGGACGTACTCGCCGGGCCGGACCGGTCCCTCGAGGACGACGACGGCACCGCCGTCCTCGGTCACCGTCCGTTCGACCATGCACACCGCATCGGCGCCAGGGGGGATCGGCGCCCCCGTCATGATCCGCACCGCCTCGCCGACCCCGACCGAGAAGTCGGCCGATTGTCCGGCGACGACCGTGCCGACGACACGGAGGCGGCAGCCCGCGACGGCGTCGGTCGACCGCAGGGCGTAGCCGTCCATCTGGGAGTTCGCGAAGTCCGGAATCGGGCCGCTCGCGACGACGGGCCCTGAGGCAACGCAGCCGAGTGCCTCGTCGAGCGCGAGTGTGACCGGCGGCAGCGGCCGCAGTTGGGACAGGACGATTTGACGTGCCTCTTCGAGCGGGATCATCGGGCCGTCACCTGGTCATCCTACCGGTGGACGGTCCGCGCGCCGGTGGACGAGAAACCTGCCCTCCCGGGAAAGCGACCGGATTGCGCTCCTTCTCACGGGTTCCGGGGCCAGACGGCGATCGCCCCCGGAGGCAGCCCGATCCGGCACCGCTCCCCCGCCGAGAACTGGGAGACGTCCCGACCGCGGGCCCGCAGCGTGAAGTCGCCGCTGACCCGCAGCACGACCTCGCTCGTCGATCCGAGGTCGAGGACGTCGACGACCTCGGCCGCGAGGTCCCCCTCCGGACCGACGACGACGTGCTCGGGACGGACGCACCACCACAGCGGAGCTCCGGCCGCGAGCTCTCCGGTCACCGCGTCGAACGCGACGTCCTCGCACACGATCCCGCCACCGGCGCGCGCCCGACCGGCGAGGACGTTCGCGATGCCGAGGAGGCGCGCGACCCCGGGAGACGACGGCTTGGCGAAGACCTCGCGCCTTGTCCCGGCCTGCAACAGGCTCCCGTCGCTGATCACCATCACCTCGCTGGCCAGAAGCGCCGCCTCCTCCGGGTCATGGGTGACGAGGACGGTCGAGATCCCCGTCTCGCGCTGGAGCTGGCGGAGCTCCCGCCTCAGGTCGGCGCGCACCGGCGCGTCGAGGGCGGAGAAGGGCTCGTCGAGCAGGAGGAGCCGGGGGGTGCGGCTGAGCGCCTGGGCGAGGCCCACCCGCTGTCGCTGGCCGCCCGAGAGCTCTTCGGGCAGCCGGTTCTCGAGGCCGGCGAGGCCGAGCCGCCCCAGCCAGTACGCCGCGGCGCTCGGTTGCGCGCCGGACCCGAACAGCAGCTGGTCCCAGACGGTGAGATGCGGGAGGAGCGTGACCCCCTGGGGCAGGTAACCGACGCGGCGCTCCTCGATCGGCACGGCGGTCACGTCGCGGTCGCCGTAACGGACGGTCCCGGGCAAGGACCCGTAAAGGCCCGCGAGGCAGCGCATCGTGGCGGTCTTCCCCGATCCCGACGGCCCGAGGATGGCGAGCTGCCCGCTCGCGCCCCGGTGCTCGAGCTGGAGATGGAAGCTGCCGAGCCGCAGGGCGAGATCGAACGAGACCGGCTCGCCCTTGACCACCGGGGGGGCGACCGGGCTGGGCAGGCTGCGAACGACTCTGCGGCGGGTCCGGCGACGCAGTCTCGTGAGGGTGACGACGACGACCGCCAGTCCGAGGGCGAGCGCCGTCGGCGCCTCGGTCGTCGACAGCCCGCTCGCGCTGAACTGCACCGAGGTGAAGACGGGCAGCGTGTAGGGGTGATAGGCAAGGATGACCGTCGCCCCGTACTCACCGAGGGCGCGCAGCCAGGCGAGCAGGAGGCCGGCGCGGATCCCTGCTGCCGCGCCCGGCAGGCCGACCTTCCAGAAACGCGCGAGCTCCCGGTGGCCGAGCCCGGCCGCGAGGTCGAATAGCGCCGGGTCGACGCTGCTGAACGCGGCACGGGCCACGAGCACGAGGAACGGCGAAGCAACGAAGGTCTGCGCCAGCACGACCCCTGCCATCGAGTCGGTGAGATTGCCGTTGAAAAGGCTGCCGATCGTCGTGTACGGGCCGACGATGTAGATGAGGAGGATCCCGGCCATGAGCGGCGGGAGCGCCAGCGGGAGCGACACGAGGACGGTGAGGAAGGACGCCCACCGCGAGCGCGACCGGGCCAGCAGGTAGGCGAGCGGGATCCCGAACGCCGCGATGAGCGCGGTGGAGATCGTCGCCGTGACGGCCGAGGTGTACAGCGCCGGGAAGAGCCCCGGCTGGGAGAACCCGTGCTGGCCCGAGCTCGAGAGCCGGAAGACGAAGGCGCCGAGCGGGACAGCGAGGTAGAGCGCGAGCAACCCGCCGAGCAGCAGAAGCGGGCTGGCGCGCCACGCTCGCTGCCCCACCGACAAGGACCCGCTTCCTAGGAGACGAGCGACCGCAACGGGGGCGGGACGGCGGACCGGGGACCGACAAGGATCGCCGGCGAGTCGACCGTGAGCCCCTCGCGTCGCAGGATCGCCGCAGCCCTGGCACTCAGCAGGTAGTCGACGAAGGCGACCGCCGCGGCCTCGTGCGGGGCACGGTTCACGACGGTGACGACGTAGGGGTTCGTGAGCTTGATCGCTCCGAGGGTGACCGTCGGGATGTCGGCAGCCTTCGCCTCGACCTCGTAGAAGAAACCGGCGTCGAGCTGACCTGCCTGCAGGCGTCCGACCATCGTCTCCTCGGGGAAGACGTCGGAGGTCTCCGTCGCGAGCGTCCTCAGCGCCGGCAGCTTGTACGTCGTGGCGGCTTCATCGAGGGCGGTCACGGCGAGGACGCCCTTCGGGTCGATGGCCGGGTCCGTGCGCCCAAGCCGGAAGCCCGGTTGGGTGATGACCTTGTACCACGGTTCGGTCTTGAAGTCCTGGGCGAACCTGCTGTTCGGGTTGTAGCCGATGTAGAGCGGCGTCGTCCCGAACTGCGCGTACCAAGAGACCCAGTCGCCGGACTTCGATCCCTCGAGCGAGGCGGGGGCCTTCGTGCCCGCGCTGACGAAAACGTCGGCCTTCTGTGTCTTGCCCTGGATCTCCGTGGCGAGCGCGGTCGACCCGGCGGAGAATCCGTCGAAGGTGTAGCCGGTCGCCTTCTCGAAGGCCGGTCCGAGCAGGTTCATCGTGTCGACGAGCGATCCCGCGTACAAGACGTCGACCGGCCCGCCGTTCGACGTCGACGCGATCGCGGTGCCCGTGGCGGGGAGCGCTGCGACCAGTCCGAGCGCGGCGCCGGCGATCACCACGATCGAGGCGCGCCCGACGCCAGTCCGACCGGTTCCGCCCCACGAGCGGGTCACGGCGCCTCGAGCCCCGACCGGCTGGCGATGCGAGGGATGCATCATGAACAGCCCCTTTCCACTAATCAACATTTGACTAGTGACCATAGCCGGGCCGCATTCCCCCGTGATCGATCCCACGCACCAGGTGTCGCACGCCTCAGTGGTGCTCCGGAAGCTGGGTCCCTCCCCCGCCCGAGGGGACCGGACCCCCGTGACTCCGCCGGTCATCGATCAACTCGGCGAGGAAGTTCGCCAGCGCCTCGGCAGAGGCGAGCCGCCAGCGCGCCAGCGTCGCGTCGAACCCCTCTGCTCGCGCCAGCTTCTCGCACAATCCGACGAGCATCGGACGGATCCGCTCCGCTTGAGCGTCGAGAAGTTCGCGGGTGTCGAGGCCGGCGCGGTCGAGCAGCAACAACTTCACCAGCAGCTCCGACCGGGCGTCGCGGACGTGCGCGACCGGCTCGCCGAGCCAGGAGTCGAGCGCGGCCCTTCCCGCCGGTGTCAGGCCGATCAGGCGCCGTTCCGGTCCGTGGACCCCGGGAACAGAGCCGGTCTCCCGCACGTATCCGGAGGTCTGGAGCGAGGCGATCGCCCGGTAGACGAGCGGCCGCGGGATCGTCCAGATCCGCCCGATGACCCCGTCTGGAGCGAAGGCACGGCTGACCGCGAATCCGTGCGTCTCGCCCTCCGCCACCAGCCCGAGCACGGCCCACTCGCCGAGTGAAAGGTCGTTTGTGGAGGACACCACCACGACAGTACGCGAGACCGCGCCACGCTGGTCCACGGACACGCACCGCGGTCCGCGACCGCCGAGTCGGCGCCGCTTGCCACGTGCACCGGCACCCGAGGACGGACTACCGCTTCGCCACCATCACCGAGGTGGACTTGATCACCGCGACGACCTCGTCGCCGACATCGATCTGCAATGACTCGACCGAATCTCTCGTGATCGCCGCGACGACTTCCTCCCCGCCGGACAGGCGGATCCTCACGGTCGACATGACGGCACCCTGCTCCACCGCGACGACCGTTCCCGGCAGCTGGTTGCGGGCACTGATTCTCATGTCCGGACAGTACCGCCCTGGCGGCGATCCAGCTCCCCTCGTCATCGAAACGTGCACGTCAGGCGCCAGAATGGGCCTGATTCTTGCGCCAGGGTGCACGATGCCATCCCTTGCGGGCGCAATGGCCCGAACCTACGCTCCCTGGGCTGATCGCCTTCGAGCGACCACCGGAAGGAGCAGGCACGCGATGCAGAGTGCCTTGGAAATCGCCCGCCAAGCCGAGCTGAAGCCGATCGAGGAGATCGCGGCCCAGATGGGGATCCGTCGCCACCTGCTCGAGCATTACGGCGAATACGTCGCCAAGATCAAGCTCGACGCCATCGACGAGCTCGCCGACGGGCCCCGGGCCCGTTACATCGTCGTCTCGGCGGTCAGCCCGACGCCGTTCGGCGAGGGCAAGACGACGATGACGATCGGCCTCGGCCAGGCGATGCGCCTGCTGGGCAAGCGAGCCATCGTGACGATCCGGCAGGGATCGATGGGGCCGACGTTCGGCATCAAAGGCGCGGCCGCCGGCGGCGGCTACAGCCAGGCCGTGCCGTTCGAGACCCTCGTCCTCAACCTCACCGGGGACATGCACGCCGTGACCGCGGCACACAACATGCTCGCCGCGATCCTCGACAACCACATCTACCAGGGCAACGAACTCGGTATCGACGTCCACGACATCACCTGGCGACGCGTCCTCGACGTCGACGACCGCGCCCTCCGCAACGTCATCACCGGCCTCGGGAGCCGGGTCGACGGTGTCCCGCGCCAGACCGGGTTCGACATCACCGCCGCCTCGGAGGCGATGGCGGTCCTCGCCCTGTCGAGCTCCCTCGCTGACATGCGCAGCCGACTCGGTCGCATCGTCGTCGGCTACACGCGAGATGCCGAGCCGGTCACCGCTGAGCAGCTGCGGGGAGCCGGCGCGATGGCGGTCATCATGCGCGAGGCCCTGAAGCCAAACCTGCTACAGACCCTCGAGAACACCCCGGTGATGGTGCACGCCGGGCCCTTCGGCAACATCGCCCATGGCAGCTCGTCGATCGTCGCCGACCTCATCGGCATGCACTGCGGCGACTACCTGCTCACCGAGGCCGGTTTCGGGGCCGACATGGGGGCGGAGCGCTTCTTCAACATCAAGTGCCGGACCTCGGGACTGGAGCCCGATGCCGCGGTCGTCGTCGCGACCGTACGCGCGCTCAAGGTCCAGTCCGGGAAGCACCGCGTCGTCGCCGGGCGCCCGCTTCCCGAGGCGCTACTTGCCGAGAATGTCGACGACGTCCAGGCGGGAGCGGCGAATCTCGCGAAGCAGGTCGACAACATCCGCTGCCACGGCGTAACGCCGGTCGTCGCGATCAACGCGCTCCCGAGCGATTTCCCATCGGAGCACGAGGCTGTCCGCGAGATCGCGCAGTCGCTCGGGGTACGTGTCGCGCTCTGCCGGCCCTACACCGATGGCGGGAAGGGAGTCGTCGAGCTCGCCGAGGCGGTCGTCGAAGCCGCCGAGGAGCCGAGCAAGTTCCAGCTCCTCTACCCAGCTGAGATGCCGTTGAAGCAGAAGATCGAGACGATCGCCGCGAAGATCTACGGTGCCGACGGAGTCGACTACTCGCCGACCGCCGACCGTCAGCTCGCGCGCTACGAGAAGGACGGGTTGGGGAACCTGCCCATCTGCGTCGCCAAGACCCAGTACTCGCTGTCAGCGGATCCCACCCTCTACGGGGCGCCGACCGGCTGGCGCCTTCACGTGCGCGAGGTGCGGGCCTCGGTCGGCGCGGGGTTCATCTACCCGATCTGCGGCGACATGTCGACGATGCCCGGGCTCAGCTCGTCGCCCGCGGCCTACGAAATCGACATCGACGACAAAGGAGAGATCGTCGGTCTTTCCTGATCAATCGCGCGCTGGCCTGTTGGTCGCCGGTCAGCCTCGCTATCGTTCGACATCGGCGACGTGATGGATCGTGTCGTGGACCATGTAGCGGGAGATCGACCCGACGCTGAACGTCGCCCCGTCGCTCCGCCGGCCGGTGCGCTGCCATCGACCTCGGATAGCCCGTCCCATTACGACGCCACGGCTTGGGCCGCCGCGACGAGCTCTCCGACGACGACGACCGGATCCTGCTCGTCGTAACGACCGGAGACTGCCGAGTCGTCATTCCTGGTCCCAGCCCGGAAACAGCGGATCGTCCTTTTCCAACATGAGCCTCATGCGCGTCGAGAACCGCTGGTAGACGTCGCGCACGTGGCATGCATACTCAAGCTTGACCAGGTCGAATCGTCGGGACGGCCGGGGCGGATCACAGCCGCTCCGAGAGCTTCTCCCAAATCCGGGAGTTCTCCCTCACCATGTTGGCGACGTCCTCCGGGGGGCATTGGCTCGCGTCGAATCCGCACTCAGGACAGGTTCTCGTGAGGACCCAGCTCCAGCTCTTCGTCTCAGGGGTGATCATCCTCTAAGAATTCGAAAACCAGTCTCGGAAGTCGCGCCCGGGAGCTGGCGCGGGGACGGGCGATCGAACTCGCCTGCGAAAAAGGACGCAACTCGATCGGGAGCTGCTCGGGTTATCGAGTCGTGCGCGGCGGTGCCAACCAGCTCAACTCACCACCCGAGGCCTTCGGACAAGTCCGAGCCGCCTGTGGCCGTCATGAGCGCCATCTCCTCCCTCTGGATTACCTTGCAACGACTCGGCCATGTTGCGTCGGCGGACGCCCGTGCGGTGGAGTGACGGGCCACTCACGGGAAAGCAAGGAGAGTAAGTAGCCTGTTCGCCTCGTGCAGCTCATCGACACCCTCGTTCCGGTGGACTTTCGATCCACGATCAACGCGACGCTGCGTCGCTTCTATCTCTGCACGTTCTTCAGCTGTATCGGCACCGGGCTCACCCTCTCGCTCTTCGTGGTGTACCTGCACAACGTGCGGGGGTTTTCGGACGGTTTCGCGACGCTCTTGCTCGCGCTGTGCGCCTTCGCCGGACTCGCGACGAGCCCACTCTGGGGCACCACGATCGACCGATTCGGCCCGGTGCCCGTGGCGCTCTTCAGCTACGCGACCGGAGCGGGCGCGCTCGTGTTCTGGGCCTTCGCCCACACCCGGTCGACGGCCCTCGTCGCGGGTCTCGCGATCGCGGTCTTCAGCGGGGCCGGCTGGGGTCCGGCCAGCACGCTGCTCAGCCGACTCGTTCCCGAAGAGCACCGCCAGCGGGCCTTCGGCTTCAACTTCATGCTCGTGAACTTGGGCATCGGCTTCGGCGGGCTGATCTCGGCGTCGATCGTCGACTTGCACCACCCGTTCAGCTTCACCGTGCTCTATCTCCTCAACGCCGGAGTGACGGTTCTCACCGGCGTGCTCTTCTTCACGCTGCGTGCGCACGGCGGGCCGGTCAAGGTCCACCATGACGATCCCGAGAAGCTCGCCGAGGGGTGGCGCCACGTTCTCTCCGACCGACGCCTGGTGCAGATCGTGCTCGCCGGGCTCGTTCTCTTGATCGGCGGCTACGGGTCCCAGGAGGCGGGCTACAGCCTCTACGTCGTGAACAACCTGAAGCTCTCGGTGCACGTGATCGGCGTCATCTTCTTCTTCAACACCTCGACCATCGTGCTGGCGCAGCTCTGGGTGCTCAACCGCATCCAGGGGCGCAGCCGGACCCGCATGATGGCTCTCACGGGGGTGTCCTGGTTCATCTTCTGGGTGCTGCTCGACGTTGCGCTCAAGTTGCCCGCCGCCGTCACGATCATCTCGCTCTGCGTCGGGATGGTCATCTTCGCCCTCGGCGAGACGATTCTCTCGCCCACGAGCTCGGCGCTCGTGAACCAGATCGCGCCCGAGCACCTGCGCGGTCGCTACAACTCGGCCCTCAGTCTGACCTGGGGGCTCTCGAGCACGGTCGCTCCGGCCATCGCGGCGATCTACTTCGGAGACCACCTCGGCGGCTGGTGGCCGATCAGCATCGGACTCTTGGCGCTCGCCGGGTCGGCGATGATGCTGAACCTGCGCCGCACACTCAGCGCCAGCGAGGACGGCCGCGCCGCGGCCGGTGCCGCGGAGTAGCTACTCGTCGTCGACCCGCGCGCGCAACCGAGCACGCCCTCGAGCCCTTCGTTGCTCTCTCCTTACTCGTGGAACGCGCGGCGCCCGATACACAGCTGTCGGGCCACATCACCCAGGTTGCCGGGCAGATCCTCGGCGACACAATCACGCACCCACTGCGCGCACACGGGCGATACCGCCGAGAGGCTCATTGACACGAGAGTGCGAAGTCGCTTAACCGGCCGACCTCTCGCCAACTCGACCACGCGTCACGTTGGTTGCGCGCGGCACAGGTCCTTCTTGATCGCAGTCATCAGGGCGCGCGCTAGCCGACTGGTTTGATCGTGCTCGCGCCGTACGTGTACTCCTTCTCGAGGGCCTTCAGCGCTGCGCCCGAAAGCGTCTTGGTCTTGCCGTCTGCGGCCACATAGCTGACCTTGGTCACCGGGCCGACGCTGAACCACGCCTGCTTCGCGACCACGTACCCCGCGACCTTCGCGTTGGTCTCAGGCGACAGGTCCGTGAAGGTCGCGGGCTTCGGGCTGATCGTGCCCGTGAGGTGGTCCACCACATAGACGACGACCTTGGCGGCATGATCCGACGCGATGACGCCGTCGTACGCGTTCGGATGCCAGGGCGTGTCCGAGATCCCCCGGACGACCATCCAGGGCACGCCTTGTGACGCGCAGGTGAAGGCGAACCCGGTGCCTTCGTTCTCTTCGGCATCGGTCTGGTACACGAAGTCCTGTGCTTCGAGCCATGTCAACGGCTCGGTCCACACGGGCGCCTGCCCGATCACCCCGACGACGATTTTGTTCGCGATGACACCCTTCGCCTTCTGTCCGGTCGCGTCCGCGGCGGTCGTCGTGCCGAGTGACGGCGACTGCTCTGCGATCTCGACGAGCTGCCGGGTTGCAGCAAAGGCCGTGATGTAAACCCACTGCTTGTTCGGCGTGGAGGGACCGTTGCCGAAGGTCTTCGCGTCGGCCGGAGTTGGCAACGGGGTGTCGTACCCGGCAGTCTCGTCACCCGCGGTCGTCACACCGGGGCCGACGTGCATCTCGACCCCCTCGTAGGGGGTTTGGTAACCGCCGAGCTGGTAATGGAGGTTGGACTTGTCGACGACCATCCCACTCACGACGACATCGCCCACGTTGATGGGTGCGGCCTGGGCGCCCGCCGTCCCCGAGAACAACATCGCACGGGGATGGAAATGCGAGATGAGAAGGTAGGCGGCCAGCTCGGCCGACTCGTCGACCTCGCCGCCGAACGCGTCCACCACCGGACGGCCGTCGATCGTTCCGACGTAGAAGAGGTACCCGTCGACCGTCTCCGACCTGGTCACGTGCATGGCGGCAAGCACCGGCGCCTGTTCCGCCCCTTCGGCGCTGATGATCCCGATCGGCGCGAGGGCGTGGCCGACCGACGGATTCGTCCTTGTCGAAGCCGAGGCGATCGCACCGACGGTGAGGCCACCGGCGATGACGACCGCCATGAGCGCGGCCCGTCCAGCGAGACGGCGGCTCCTACAGCCAGGAATGGTTCGCTTGTCGTGGGGTCTGTTTCCAATGAAGAAAGTCATGGTTCTCCCGCTTTCGTCCGGAAAACTCGATCTGTGGGCGCTAGACCTCGCTCAATTTCGAAGCAGCGCTTTGCAGCGTGCGGCAACGGCGCTGCCACTCGTCGTCGCGTGCCGCGACCACGTCGTGTCGGAGCACGCGCGAACGCATGACGCGAGGCACTGTTTAGCCGCTGACGAGCAAGACGGGCGTCCCGGCAGCCGGGCGCTTTGTTCGCCGGACGATCGCGAAGAAGAACGCTACGTAGGACGCTTTTCCACCGAGTTAGAGCCAGGAGTTGCGCCCGTGCGAGAATGCTCCCACCAGCTCCTCAAGCCCGGACGATGCGGCCGTCCAGCGACTTTCGACGATGGCCCAGGTACGCCGTGACCAAGGATTGTGTCCCGAGGATCGGCGTGGGGTATCCCTTGTCCCGAGCCCCAGGGCAGCTCAGCCAAGATCGGCACCAGCTCGCGCGCCGCGATTAACGAGGCTGACTCCGGGATCACCGCTCTGAGCGATCGAGCGCGCGTCCGCCATAGCCGCTTGGCGACCGTCGGTGTCGGCATCATGCGGCGGGGCCCGACCCGGTGGCTCCGAGGTTCCTGATCTGCCGAACTCCCCGCGACGGGCCAAAATGGGCCCGATGACGATGCGGGACGCAAGTCCGGACGGTGCCGGTCGACCAACTCGGCCGAAGTCGCGCGGCGGCCCGCGTGTCGCGAATTGGACGCTCCGGCTCGGCCTTGGCGGCGCGCTGGTGGTGCTCATCGTCGTCGCGTCTGTCGTCTCCTCGATGCCAGCTCCGTCGGTCGCGACGTCGACGTCAACGACGTCGACGTCAACGACGACCCCGAACGGGGCCACAGGCTCGCAGACGACGATTCCGAGCGTGCCGGGCGCGTTCACGGACCGGGTCACCGTTCCGGCGCTTGGTAACGGGTGTGGGTTCGCGCTCGAGGAGTCCACACCGTCGACTTCTTCCACGAGCGCTTCATCGTCAGCGAGCACTGAAGCACGCCCAGTCGGTCACTGCACGGTGCTCGAGATCGGCGACTCGCTTGGCAGCGACCTTGGATGGGGCATCAGCCGTCATCTCGCCGCGACCTCGGGCCTCAACCTGGTGCAGATGGACAAGTCGTCGACGGGACTCGCGAACTCATGGTTCTACAACTGGCCGGTGGAGTTGAGCGCCTACTTACAGCAGTACCACCCACAGCTCCTGCTCGTGTTTCTCGGCGGCAATGACGAACAGGGCATGATGATCGACGGTTCCGCGGTGCCATTCGGCGAGCCGACGTGGGAGAAGGCCTACCTCGGCTACGTCCGTGAAATCGTTACGGAGGCCACCAACAGTGGCGCGTACGTGATGTGGATCGGCCTGCCGATCATGCAGCAGTCGAGCTACAGCCAGGGCATGACGATCCTGAACTCTCTCTTCGAAGAGGGTGTCACCTCAGAAGCGAATGCGACGTTCGTGCCCACGTGGGCGCTGTTTTCGAATCCCGAGGGTCAGTTCGAATCGCAAGCAGCGGTAAACGGGGTGGAGACGACGCTTCGTGAGTCCGACGGCATCCACCTCTCGTTCTCGGGGGAGGACGTCCTTGCGACGTACGTCATCCGAGAGATGGCCGCCGTGTACCACGTCGCGCTCACGGCGACCTCGCCTTCGGTCATCACGCACTGGGGCTGATCGTCGAGTCGACGCACCACCCCTCGGACGCGCTGACCTGGAGTATCTGAGTCTCACGTCAACTGGACGAAGTGCCCAACGATGATGCTCGCCGTCCACGTCGTCGCGACGCAGACGCACAGCAACAGAAACACTGCCACGCGATCACCGGCGAGCCGCCGCGACCGGCGGATCGGATTCTCGAGAAAGTGGTACGACAAGGCGGCCGTGACGAAGGTGCCGGCGAGTTCGAGGAGGCGCCACGGCCAGCTCGTCAGCGGGCTCGCAAGCTGTTCGGGAAGCACGAGCCAGACGTAGTGCGCCAGGTAGAGCGAGTACGAGATGTCTCCGATGTAGCCGAGCGGGCGCGTGGCGAGCAGCCGCGTGACGGGGTTTCGCACTCCCCCGATTCCGGCCCATACGAGCAACCCCGCGCCGGCGCACGGCAACCACGCGAGCGCTCCGGGATACACGCTCGTCGGGTTGAGCTCGACGAGCGCGGCGATGATGAGGGCGACCGCGACGACGACCGCGACGACGGCCGCGATCCGCTCGCTTCGTGCGGTTCGCGCTGGACGACGCACCGTCAGAGTGGCGATGAGACATCCGAAGCCAAGTTCCCAAAAGCGCGTCAAAGGCGTGTAGTACGCCGTCGCAGGTTGGCTCGCAGAGATCGCGACCGACCACCACGCGGACAGCGCGATCGCGACAGTTATGGTGGCTCCGAGAACGGCTACGCGTCGCGCCGGGGGCGCGAAACGCGCGACGAGAAACACGATCAAGGGGAAGAAGAGATAGAACTGCTCTTCAACGGCGAGCGACCAGAATTGCGTTATGAGCGATGGGAAGATCCCTGGGACGAAATAGTTGCTTCCCGTCTCGATGAGACGGAAGTTCGCCGTGAACAGCGATGCCCACCGCACGTCGCCAGGCAGGTTCGGATTGAAGCGTGTCCCGAGGACCGCCCACGCAACGAGAACGGTGCCGACGAGAGTGGCGGTCGCCGCCGGAACGATCCTCCGGACCCGGCGGGCGTAAAAGTCGCTGAGCCCGGTCCTGATGCCTTTGCCCGCCTCGCGCAACACAAGCTGCGTGATGACGTAACCGCTGATGACGAAGAAGATGTCGACGCCGATGAAGCCCCCGGAGAACCCCGGGATGCCGGCGTGGTCGGCAATGACGAGCAGGACGGCGACCGCCCGCAGCCCCTGGATGTCGCGGCGGAATGGTTGCTCGGCGGAGACGCCGAACGGCCCGCGTCCGGCGATCGAGGTCTCTCCGCGTTGTTTCGTCAGCATGTCGCGTCGCCTCTGATCGCCCAGGATTGGGCACCCGATGTCGTCACCGCCGTCTCATCGTTGCCGAAGACGTGCTTGGACTATCACGCTTCGTTCGTCGCCGGGTGGATCGGACCAGTCGGCTCCGAACCGGGCGGAGCGCCGGTTGTTCGCGAGAGGACGAACGACCCGGGGCGGGAAGCGGCTGTTGCCCACCGCACGTAGCGCGGTCGATTCCTGGGCCAGGTCCTCGACGACGACGGTTCTTGCCCCTGAAGATGTGGAGAAGGTTCTCACCACCCAGGGGACCAGGACTTTCGCGGACACTGGGGGATCTCGGGCCGGCGGGTCGCGACGAGGAGTCTCCACGCCTGTCGCGGTGGCTCCGCCGGGAACGGAGGTGAAGGCCACGCCAGCACTGGCGCGTGACGGCCGTGGTGTCCGAGGCGGAGCTTGAGCCCGCACAGGATTGCTCCCACCAGCCGCTCAAGCTCGCCGGAACCGTCCACGCCGAAGTACCGAATGACATACTGCCTGGTCACAGCCTTGACGCCGTCCATGCAGTATGCCTCGGAACGCCCCAAACCACGCCTTGTTCAGGTGATGTTTAGCAGGGCCCTCCCCGCAGACGTGGTCCGGCGCGGCCGGCCCGGGTGGGTCTCGATGCAGCGGCTCGAGGACGCGGCACGGAGCAGCCACTCGATACCGGCGCCCCGTTCAGCGTGGTCAGAGGTTGTCCCGTTCGTCGTGGAATTTGAGGTGGCGGTCCCCCGCCTGACGCCTGCCTTCTGGTAGGTGTTCGGGCGACCACCAAGTCACTCGGACAGCAAGGGGACCACCACCATGAAG
>JBEKCO010000012.1:0-42677 GCA_050014835.1 Acidimicrobiales bacterium | reverse complement strand
CTCATAGACGTTGAGGTGGTTGTAGGTGATCGACGCACCCGCGACGACCGTCCACGTGACGTTGAAGGCGATTCCCGCGGTCACTGTCATCGACGACGTCGAAGGTGTCACGACGGGTCCCGAGTCGGCGCCTGCTTGATTAGCCGCTACTAGTGCCGAAGCTAGAACTACCAGCACGGTAGTCGCCCCATGAATGGTGCGGCGTACTTTGGCGGAAGTCGTGCTGCTTCTCCCATGACGAGCCAACCTCAAGGTTCTCATTTGCGCCCTTGTCCTCCGAAGAGGCTCTAGTTTTAGTCGCTCACATTGAGCACAATGGAGCGTAAGTCTGAGGATAACTTGGACTTGACATGTTTTCGCTACGGTTCTTCACGCGAATCAACAAGTGACAGCGACAATACCGAGGCGTGTTTCGGTGACGAATGCAAAACCTTCGAGGACGCAGCAGGGCTGGCACCCGCGGCAACGCGGCGCGCTGATCGACGCGGATCCGGTGTCTGTCCTCAACCGGTCCTCGCAACACCTCACCGAAAGGCAAGCGGACGTGCCGTCCGGGCTGATTGCGTTTTGGTGATCTCTATCTCCGGTACCCACCGAGGCTGTTGGCGGCCACGTCATCACGTTTGGAAGAAGCGCCCGGCCCGACGCGCCCCGCGCCAGCGGTTTTCGGACCTTCCACGGCTCAGCCGTGCTGCCAGATCCGGCCCCCGAGGTTCCGCACCCCCGGGAGGGACGCCCGGTCCAGTCGGTCGAGATCCTCGTCATCGAGGCGCCAGCCAAGCGCTCCGGCGTTGTCCAATGCCTGGTGCCGATTCTTGGCGCCCGGGATCGGCACGGCGCCCTTGGCGATCAACCAGTTCAGGGCGACCTGGCTCGGCGTCTTCCCTCCGTGCTTCTCGCCTAGGCGCCGGAGCTCGGCCACGACTCCATCGACCACCGTCATCGGATACCTGCCGAAATTCCTCCTGGGGGGCGGAGCCACCGCGGCCGAGTACTTGCCCGTGAGCCGGCCCTGGCCGAGCGGCGAGTACGCGATTGGTCGGACCCCCAACTCCTGGCACGCCGCGAGCAGGCCGTTCATCTCCGGAGATCGCCGCAGCAGTGAGAACTCGATCTGGTTCGTGGCGAGTTTCATGTGGCGCTTCCCGAGCTGAAGGGCCATCGATCGTGTCTCGGTCGCGGAATAGTTCGAGACGCCGACCGCTTTCACGAGGCCCATCTCATGTGCATCCGCGAGCGCGTCGGCCAGCTCGGAGTGGGACCGCAGGCTGATCGGTCCGTGAATCTGGTAGAGGTCGACCGCCGGCTGTCCCAGCCGATCGAGCGAGGCCCGTAGGGATTTCAACAACGCGTGGTGGACGCGCAGCTTCCATGGATACGGCAGGAATTTCGTGGCGATGACGACGGACTCGGCCCGTTGCGGGTCGCGGGCGAGCATCGCACCGATAATGCGCTCGCTTTCGCCTCCTCCGTAGACCTCGGCGGTGTCGAACATCGTGATCCCGGCCTCGAGCGAGGCGTCCCACGCCTCCTGGATCGAGGCGAGGGTGAGGTTGACGTCGTAACCGCCCATGCCCCACGTGGAACGATCCCCCCACGCCCAGGTCCCGACGCCAAGCGGCGGGATCGTGACGGCGGACCCGGCCAACGTGTAGCTCTCGGGGGTCATTGCGGCACCGGGCAAAACACTACGGCGCTCCGGTCCCGGTCGCGTCTGCCACCCAGACCGGACCCGAGATCGGGATACGCTGGTCGGGCGCAACTGGCCCGATACATGTGCGCCCGAGGTTGACTTGGTCAGACGGAACGAACCGCGATGAGGCCGTCGTCCGCGACGGCAGTCGAGGTCACACCGATCATGGAATTCCTCGGTCAAGCCGGGGACAGCCGAACGTGCTGAGACGTCTGCTGCGCACCTTCGTGCGCCCTTACGCGGCCCAGGTCGCCGTCGTCGTCGCGCTGCTGGTCGTCCAGACCGGCGGAAACCTCTACCTTCCGAACCTCAACGCCGACATCATCAACAACGGGATCGTCGAGGGAGACCTCCACTACATCTGGATGACGGGCGCCGTCATGCTCGCGATCACCATCGTGCTCGGCATCGTCTCCATCGTGGCCGTGTACTGGGCGTCGCGCGTGTCGATGGGTTTCGGCGCGGATGTGCGGGGCGCGGTCTTCACCCGCGTCCAGGGCTTCTCGACGCGCGAGATGAACCATTTCGGAACCCCTTCACTCATCACCCGCAACACGAACGACGTCCAACAGGTCCAGGTGTTCGTGCAGGCGGCCCTCACGCTCATGGTTATCGCCCCGATCATGTGCGTCGGGGGCATCGTCCTCGCCATCCGGGAGGGCGGGCCACTTTCGTTCCTGCTCGTGGTCGCCGTGCCCGTCATGGCGCTGTTCATCGGGTCCGTGATGAGGCTGGTCATACCCCAGTTCCGGGTCATGCAGTCAAGGATCGACCGGATCAATCAGGTCCTGCTCGAGCAGATCACCGGGGTCCGGGTTATCCGCGCCTTCGTCCGCAACCGGTCCGAGCGTGAGCGCTTCGGGGACGCGAACGCCAATCTCACGGCGACCGCGCTGCGGGTAAACCGGATTTTCGCCCTGACCCTGCCCGCGCTCATGGTGATCCTCAACCTCTCGAGCGTCGCCGTGCTGTGGTTCGGCGGTCGCTTCGTCAGCGAGGGATCGCTCCCGATCGGCAACCTCACCGCGTTCCTGACCTACATCCTGCAGATCCTGATGGCGGTGATGATGGCCGTGATGATCGCGATCTTCGCCCCCCGGGCGGTCGCGAGCGCCGAACGCATCATGCAGGTGCTGGACACCGAACCATCGGTCGCCGACCCGTCGAGGTCGGTCAGCCCGGCCCACCCGACCGGAGAGGTCGAGTTCCGCGACGTCGCGTTCGGCTACCCCGGCGGCGAGAGACCGGTGCTGCAGGACCTCTCGTTCACGCTCCGTCCTGGCGAGACGAGCGCGATCATCGGCGGCACCGGCAGCGGCAAGACGACGCTCCTCAACCTCATCCCGCGCTTTTTCGACCCGACGCGTGGTCGAGTCCTCGTCAACGGCGTCGACGTGCGCGACCAGGATCTCGAAGGGCTCTGGAGGTCGATCGGGCTCGTCCCCCAGACGGCGTACCTGTTCAGCGGCACGGTCGCCGACAACCTGCGGTACGGCAGGCCCGAGGCGAGCGACGCGGAGCTCTGGAAAGCCCTCGAGATCGCCCAGGCCCACGATTTCGTCGCCGCGATGCCCGGGGACCTCGCGGCACCGATCGACCAGGGCGGCACGAACGTCTCCGGGGGCCAGCGTCAGCGACTGTCGATCGCCCGGGCGCTCGTGAAACAACCGAAGCTCTACCTATTGGACGACTGTCTCTCGGCGCTCGACGCCGCGACCGACGCCCGACTGCGCGCCGCGATGAAGGTCAGCACGCGTGACGCGGCCGTAGTCCTCGTGGCGCAACGAGTGAGCACGATCATGCACGCCGACCACATCATCGTGCTCGACGACGGGCTGATCGTCGGGATGGGATCGCACGCCGAGCTGTTGTCGAGCTGCGAACCATACCGGGAGATCGTCCGGTCCCAGCTCGGTGAGGACGCGGCCGCATGATGGGCGGGCGACCCGGGGGCCGCAGAGGGATCGGCACGACATCGCCCGGGGAACGCGCGCGGGACTTCCGGGGGACGCTGCGACGGCTGCTCGGCCGCCTGCGGCCCGAGCGGCTCCGTCTCCTCGTCGTGCTGGCGCTCGGCGTGACGTCGGTCGGTTTCACGGTTTCCGGCCCCCGGATTCTCGGCGACGCGACCGACATCCTGTTCAACGGCGTGGTCGGCAAGAGGCTGAAGCCCGGCATCACGAAGGAACAAGCCATCGCGCTGCTGCGCTCGCATGGCGAGAGCCAGCTCGCCTCGATGCTCGCCGGGATGAACGTCACGCCCGGGAAGGGCGTCGACATCTCGCACCTCGGACTCGTCCTCGGCCTGGCCGCCCTCGTGTACCTCTTCGGCGCGCTCCTCAGCTACGGCCAGGGCTTCCTCATGGCCGGAGTCACGCAGCGCACGATGTACGGGCTGCGGCGCGAGGTCGAGGAGAAGCTGGCGCGCCTGCCGTTGCGGTACTTCGACAGCCACCCGCACGGCGACATCCTTAGTCGGGTCACGAACGACATCGACAACCTCACGACGACGCTGCAACAGGGTTTGAGCCAGCTCCTCACGTCGGTGCTCACCGTCGGCGGGGTGATGGCCATGATGTTCTGGATCTCGCCCCTGTTGGCGACGGTGTCCGTCATCGTCATCCCCCTCGCCATCGTGATCACCTTCTTCATCGCGCGACGTTCCCAGGTCCAGTTCGCCTCCCAGTGGAAGCGGACGGGCTCGCTGAACGGACTCGTTGAGGAGTCCCACACCGGGCACGTGCTCGTCGGGGTCTTCGGGCGCCGCCAGGCGACGGTGGACGAGTTCGAGCGCGAGAACCGGCGCTTATTCGACGCGAGCTTCCGGGCGCAGTTCCTTTCCGGGATCATCCAACCGGCGATGCAGTTCCTCGCCAACATCAACTACGTCGTAATCGCCGTGTTCGGCGGCTATCGGGTCGCCTCGGGGGCGATGTCCCTCGGTGACGTGGTGGCCTTCATCCAGTACTCACGCCAGTTCACGATGCCGATCACGCAGATCGCGAGCCAGATGAACCTGCTGCAGTCGGGTCTCGCGTCGGCCGAGCGGGTCTTCGAGTTTCTCGACGCGCCCGAGGAGGCGGCCGACGAGGAGCCGACCCAGCTGGCAGCCCTGAGGCCCCGGGCGGCTGGGAGATTGCAGCTCGAGCACGTGTCGTTCCGCTACGAGCCCGACACGCCCCTCATCGAGGACTTCACCCTCGAAGCCACGCCCGGCGAGACCGTGGCGATCGTCGGACCGACCGGGGCGGGCAAGACCACGATCGTCAACCTGCTCGTGCGCTTCTACGAGATCGACTCCGGGCAGATCCTCCTCGACGGCGTCGACTACCGGGAGCTCTCCCGCGACGAGGTGCGCCGCTCGTTCGGCATGGTCCTGCAGGACACCTGGCTCTTCGCCGGCACCATCTGGGACAACATCGGCTACGGGAAGGAGAAGGCGACCCACGAGGAAATCCTCGCGGCCGCCGAGGCCGCCTACGTCGACCACTTCGTCCGTACCCTGCCCGAGGGCTACGACACGGTGCTCGACGCCGACGCCTCGAACATCTCCTCCGGCCAGAAACAGCTGCTGACGATCGCCCGGGCGTTCCTCGCCAGCCCCGAGATCCTCATCCTCGATGAGGCGACGAGCAACGTGGACACCCGTACCGAGGTCCTCATCCAGCACGCCATGTCACGGCTGCGGCGCGGTCGGACGAGCTTCGTTATCGCGCACCGCCTGTCGACCATCCGCGACGCGGACACGATCATCGTCATGGACGGCGGGCACATCGTGGAACAGGGTGACCACGCGGATCTGCTCGAAAGCCGAGGCCTGTACTACGACCTGTACAACAGCCAGTTCACCGAGGCCGACGAACTGGCGGGCTGAGCACCGCCGGCTGCGATCCACCCGGCGACGTCATCCGGGATGAACGGCTCCTCCCCGTTGACGAGGTTTCCCCGAGAAACTGACCCGCGGACGTCACCCGCCTCAGAACAGCGGGAGGATCCTGCGTGCCAGCTGCTCTTCTTGGCGAAGGTTGTGTGAACCCCCGCGACCGTGAAACTGACGGGGCCGTCGAGCACGTTGAACACCCGCACCTCGTAGTACGTCGTCGTGGCGTTGATCGTGACTGCCGATCGCAACCACTGCACGAAGGCAGCCTGGCCGATGCCGGAAACCTTGGCGATCGAATAGGAGGACTCGGAGGAGAAGAAGTCCGATCGGATCTACGCCGGGGTCGCGCCGTACAAGTACGTCACCCAGTTGTACAGGCCGTAGTTGCAGTCCAGGCCCCGCACGATGGGCGCCGGCGGGATCGTGTACGCGGTCGGACTCACCGGGCCCAGCGAGGGCCCGAGGATCGAGTCGCCGAACTTGGCAATCACGGTGGAACAGGTAGGCGACTTCACCTTGGCCGCGGACGATGGCGTTGCGACCGAGGGGACCAGCACGACGACCCCAGCAACGCGGTCGCGGCGGCACCGAGCGCGACTCGTCGCACAAGTACAGTTGTCATCGTAAATGCATTGTTCCACGCCCCTTTCGGGATCCCATCGAACGGTCGTCGCGGTCGCCGATGGCGGCGACGGCACCTCGTGGCCGTCGTCGCCACCACTGCCCGATCACGCGCGATTCAATCCAGGACGACCCCGCCGCCGTATTTCCTTCGTGCGGCATGCTTCCGAGATGCCTCCCGGTGCGTTCGCGTGACGAGCGACGGACACCGACCTCGCTCTCGACACGAAGGGTCGTGGCTGTGATGCTGCGGCACCGGTGGATCCTCATCCTGGCGGCAGGATTGATCCTCGTCGTCGGGCTCGGGATCGCCGGCCCCTTCATCTACATCCACTTCATCGAGGGTCCGCCGAAGCCCAAGCTCACGCTGCCCAAGTCCAAGACGACGCGCCCGTCGTCGCCCGGGACGGCCACGCTCACCGGGACCTGGAACGCCACTTCGGGTTCGAAGGCCGGCTACCGGGTACAGGAGGTGTTACTCGGCCAAAGCGCGACCGCGGTCGGCCGCACGCCCGATGTCTCGGGGACACTCGTCCTGGAAGGGACCGTGCTCCGCTCGGCGCGCTTCAGCGTTCCGCTCGCGACGGTGGTGAGCGACCAGAGCGAGCGCAACGCCAAGTTCAACGGGTCCATCATGGACGTCGCCCGTTACCCGACCGCCACGTTCGACCTCACGTCGCCGGTCTCAATCGGCCAGCTGCCCCCGCCCGACAAGATCGTCACGACGGCGGCCCGGGGCGATCTCACGATGCACGGCGTCACGCACTCACTGTCGCTGAGAATCAGCACCAAACAGACGGGCACATCAATCTGGGTGCTCGCCGACGCGACGGTCGTCTTCGCCGACTGGCACATCCGCAACCCGAGCATCGGTGGGTTCGTCAGGACGGCGAACCAGGGAACGCTCGAGGTCCTGTTGCACCTCGTGCGCGGCGCCGTCCCGACGACCACGACGACCACGGTCCCGAAACCGGGCCCGCCCGGTGAAGTGACGATCCCGGCGACGACGCTGCCCCCGCTGTCGATCAAGCCGAAGCGCTAGCCCGGGGCCCGGCGGATCGCGACCCACCCGAAGGGCCGCGGCAATCAGTCACAGGACGCCGTCTTCGCGCCACGTCGACGCGCTCGTGACGCCGCGAGGCGATGCGCCTACTTCAGCAGGCTCCTCAGCATCCACGCCGTCTTCTCGTGAATCTCCATCCGCCGCGTGAGCAGATCCGCCGTCGGCTGGTCGTTCGCCTTCTCGGCGACGGTGAACGCGGCGCGGGCGGTCTTGACGACGGCCTCCTGCCCGGCGACGAGACGCCGGACCATCTCCGTCGCGTCGGGCGCGTCGGTGTCCTCGGCAATCGACGAGAGCTGGAAGAACTCCCGCAGGGTGCCCGGAGCTGGAGCGCCGAGGGCCCGGATGCGCTCGGCGATCTCGTCGACGGCGAGGGCGAGCTCGTTGTACTCGGTCTCGAACATGAGATGGAGGGTCTGGAACATCGGACCCGTCACGTTCCAGTGGTAGTTGTGCGTCTTCAGATACAAGGTGTACGTGTCGCCGAGCACGGCGGAGAGGTGACGCACGATCTCCTCGCGCTTGTCGGCGGGGATCCCGATGTCGATGCTCTCGTCAACGCCTGACATGTTCCTCCTCGTCCGGAGATTCCTCGGTCCTCCGGCACTGTGTTGTTCAGGTGAGTACAGATCGGGTGGTCCGCACGACGTGAGGTCCGGCTCCACTCGACACGGGAATCGTAATCCCCGGCACCCCAATGAACCCCGGTCAAACGAGGGATGCGAGGGCCATCCCACCGCTCGGAGGGCCCGCTTCCCTCCTGTTCGAAGCGCGGGCGCGAGCCGGACCCGGGGCGCTCGAGCCGGCGGCGACGACGTCGGGCGCCAGAGGGTCGACAGCGGGCTCGGCCCGAGGCGCTCGCCTGACTGCCCGGTGACGACCACGGGCTCCAGGCGGCCGTACTCCGGTCCTGGTCCTGACGTCGTGCAACAGACGGGAGTGGCGGGGGGTCATCGGCCCCTTGGGCGGCGTCAACCGCGGGTGTATAGGTAGTGGCGTGGATCCGGAGGTGACGACGGAGAACGTGGTGATCGTCGGGGTGGACGGAACGCCTGCGTCGGTCAGCGCCCTGCGCTGGGCGGCTCGTCAGGCTCGGCTCACCGACGCGACGCTCCGGGTGGTGACGACCTGGGCGTTCCCCGCCACCGTCGGCTGGACGCCGCCGTATCCGGAGGACTTCGACCCCGAGGCGGATGCACGCACCGTGCAAAGCGAGGCGGTCGCCGAGGCGCTGGGGGATGACCCGAAGGTTCGCCTCGATCCCGTCGTCGTCGAGGGCCACGCCTCGGCGACGCTCATCGAGATGTCACACGGGGCGAGCCTGCTCGTCGTCGGCTGCCGCGGCCACGGTGAGATCGCGGGACTCCTGGTCGGATCGGTGAGCGAGCACCTCGTGTGTCACGCCGCCTGCCCGGTCGTCGTCGTCCGCCACTGATCCGGCCGACGTCGGGAAGGCCCCGGTCGGCGCGGGCACGCCACCCACCGTCAGGCGGTTGCGACGTCCCCCGACAGGTCCTGCCGCGCCTGCGGGCTCGCGAGCGCTCGGTGGATCGCGCGCTCGAGCGCGGCCGCTGACGTCGCGCTCAGCTCGATCGCGATCCTTGTTCCGGACCGAACGTCACCACCCCAGAGGTCGATGACGAGGACGTGGTCCGCCGTTCCCCGGGTCGGATGGTCGTAGCAGACGGTGGCCGATTCGAGCCTGAGCCATCCCTCCGGGCCCTTACCGTGACCGTCGACCGCGAGGCGCTCGGTTGTGAGCGTGCACATGGCTCCCCCCCCTGGCTGATCCGTGCGGCTTGTGTCAGGTCTTCGTCGGCGCGCCGAGGCGGTTCCGGTAGAAGGCGAAAACCTTCTCCCACCCGTCGACCGCCTGCTCGGGCCGGTACGACTCACGTTCGGTCGCGAAGAACCCGTGACCGGCGCCGTCATAGCGATGGAACTCGTAGTCCTTGCCGAGCCGGCGGAGCTCGGCCTCGGTCTGGTCGACCTGGGCCGGGGACGGGTACTGGTCATCGTTGCCGAAGATACCGAGGATCGGACAGTGCAGGTCCTTCGTCAGCTCGATCGGAGACACCGGCTGGTTCGGGCTCAGATCGCCGGGCGACATCACGACGTTGCCGCCCCAGCAGTCGACGGCGGCGTCGAGTGCCGTGCTCGAGCACGCCGCGAGATAGGCGTGACGACCCCCGGAACAGAAACCGATCACGCCGACCTTGCCGGTCGAGTCGGACCGGGAACGCAGGAAGGCGGCGGCTCCCTCGACATCGCCGACGACCTGCGCATCGGGAACGCCGCCCTGGGCCCGCGCCGCCGCGGCGAGGTCGTCCCAGCGACCTGGCCCGAGGCGCGAGTACAGATGAGGTGCGATCGCCGCGAATCCGTGAACGGCGAGCTTGAAGGTGACGGCACGTGTCCACTCGTCCCAGCCGGGCATGTGGTGGACGACGACGACCCCGGGGACCGGCCCGCTCCCTACCGGACGGGTGAAGTACGCCTCGACCGGTTCGCCGTCGTGGCCGACCATCGACACGATTTCGGAGCAGATTTCGTCTGGCATCGAAGAATCCTCCTCCTTGATCACCCGTCCGACCGGTACCTCGCCGAGACCCCGGTCGTGCCGGGTGAAACGACGGCAGTGTACCGCCGCGTCCTGCGCCGGCCCCCGCCGCGCGAGATCCCGCCCCACAGCGGAATCCTGCGGACGGCGCCGTCGAGCTGTGTCACGTTGCTCCCGCGAGACCGATCGTGCGACCCACCGCCTCGTTCGTTCCCCGCCGGGAACGAACTTGCAGCCTCAGGTTGCCGGCACGGCGACGCGGACGACCGCGGGCGCGCCCCGACCGTGCGCCTTGTTCCACGCTGTCACCACGATCCGGTAGGTGTTCCCGGCCACGAATCCGGCGAGACGTGCCGCGCGCGCCCGGGGGCCGAACCACCAGGTGCGCGTCGCCGCGCCGGGGGTCGACGCGACGACGGTGTAGGAGGTGATCCGCGACCCGCCGGTGCTCGCTGGAGGCTGCCAGTGCAGAACCACCGTGGTCCCGACGCGCACGACGCCGACGGATCGCGGCGGGCTCGGTCCGCTCTGGACGTAACTGAAGGAGATGTCGCTGATCAAAACACCGCGAGCGCCCGTCACCAGCATCCCGACCAGCACACGAGCCGCCGCGCGACCGGGCGGTGCGTGGACGAGCGCGACGTACGGGTCATTCCTCGGATATCCCCGTGCCGAGGTGACCGGCCCGGAAACGGCCGAGCCGAACAACACCGCCGAGGCCCCGCGGACGCCCCGGCCGAAGAGCGTCACCATCGTCCCGCCTGAGGCGGGACCGGTCAGCGGCGTGATCGCCACGAGCGACCGCTTCGTCGAGGGGACGAAGACGAACGTGTCGAGCGCGCTCCGGGCGAGGGCGCACACCGTCGCCGTGCACGGCAGGACCTCGACGGGCCCCGCGACGTCGGCAGGGGTCCGCACGGTCAACCCGCCACCCCTTTCGTGCACCAGCGCGTCGCCGGACGCGACCGCGAGCGTCGGGGGCGACAGCGTGCCGACGAACGCGACGAACCGGACGCCCGCGAGCCCGGAACCGCTGATCGTGATCTCGGTCCCGCCTGCCGTCGGTCCGCCGAGGAGCGAGAGATGCGTCACCGAAGGTGGTGCGGTCCAAGGCGACGCGGCGACGTTGCTCAGACCCCCGGCGGTTGCGACGCTCACGCCGCCCTTGAACGGCGTCGGTGAGGAGTCCGTCGCGTTCTCTGCGGTCGGCGTGAGGACGATCGACGTCGGGGAGAGGTAGTCGAGCTTCGTCTGCTCGCTCTCTACCGACGAAGCGGGGCCGAGGTTCACCCAGTCGAACGAGAGGACGGAGAAGCCGGAACCGAACACGCGCACGGGTGAGGCGGGCGACCGACCGGCCACGACGAGCGTCACCTTCGGAGTCGGGACGTAGTCGTACTCCGACGCCACCGGTGCCTCCTCGTAACCCGATCTCGGCTCGATCACCCCTTGGGCGTTGAATACGACGGCTCCGGACTGCGGCGGCAGGATGGGTTCGGTCGTGCTCTTGCCCGCTGCCGTCGCGACGACGACCTGAACCTGGCAGACCGTCGACGGCGCGAATCCGTTTCCGGATGCACAAGCGGTCGACCGGGACTCCGCCGGCACACGGGCGCGGATCTCGTAATCGTGGAGGACCCTGACCCGAGACGACGCGACCCCGCCGAAGCTGACCGACGGGCTGCCGCCCCCGGCGAAACCGCTTCCCCAGATCGTCACGGTCCGTCCGCCCTTGACGTTCCCCGCGGGCGGTCCGATCGCCGAGACGCTCGGCGTCGCGACACTCAAGGCGTTCTCGGCGACATAGTCGTAGAGCGCCGCGACCGTCGCACGACTCGTCGCCTCGCCCGAGGCGTCGGTGAGTGTGACCGAGATCTCGACCGCCCCCGCCGCGCTCGCCGGCGAGGTGTCCGGAGCGGTCGCCGCGGCCGGTGCGGTCACGGTGAGAGCGGTGGCGGAGACGGTGTCGACCGTCGCCTCCGACGTGCCGAACTCGACGTCAACGGATGTGCCTGGTGTCGCGAAGCCCGTGCCGGTCACGGTGACGGCGTTGCCGCCCGACGTCGGACCGTAGGCAGGAGCGACACCGGTCACGACCGGGGCCGGGATGGACCCGGCGCTCGCCGTGGCGACAGCGCAGAGCGCGCTTGCCAACCCTCCCGTGCCCGTCGAGTCGGTGATGATCGGGGAACCGAGCCCGGAGGCGAGATCGAACCCGTGGCCGGCCGCATAGCCGAATCCCAGATCAAACACATCGTTATTCCCGATCGTGATGTCGTCGAACGACGACGAGTAGTTCGAAGCGGCGACCGCGTAGAGCTCGGGAGCAACGAAGCCGAGGTCCTGCCCTCCCGCCGTCACGCGGAGCGTGCTGCAGGCACTGCTCGACGCGATGTCGGCGACGATTGCGGCCCACGTCGGAGCGGCGATCGACGTCCCACCGATCGTCGCCCAACCGGAGTTCGCCACCGGGTCGGTCGACGACGAACCCGAAGTGGACTTGAAGCTGTCGCTGTAGAAGGTGAGACCATGGTTCTCGTCCGCGGCCGAACTCACGTCGGGAACCATGCGGCTTGTCGCGCCCGTCGTGCCCTGGACTCCGGACTGCGCCTGCCACACGGGGCTCGCCCAGGAGTTCGACAATCCGCCGCCCGTCCCGCCGCCTGAGGGCCCGTCGTTCCATACCTGCTCTTCCGTGGGGAGTAGCGGAGAGGTGTCGGAGCGGAGCGAGGTGCCTCCGACCCCGACGACGTACGGCTGCGATGCGGGATCGTCGACCGACAGGTACGGCCGCTCGGGTTTCGTGGACGAGAACTGCGTCCCCGCGCAGTCATCCGACCCTGTGTCGCCGGACGACGCGAACACGGTCTGCCCCTGCGCGGCCGCCTCTTCAAAGATGTAGTTCTCGATCTGCTGGGTTCCCGGCGCAGAGACCTGGAGCGACGTTTCGCAGGCTCCCCAGCTTGTTGACACGATGTTCACCTGGTCGGCGCTCACCATCGCGTTGTAGCCGTCGATGGAACCGAACGACGTGTTCGGGGCCTCGTAGACGTCGAGGCGGGCCCCCGGCGCGAGCGCGGCGAGCATCTCGAGGTCGAGCACAGACTCTCCGGTTCCCGCACCCTGCAGGTCGAACCCGTCGATCGGAACCGTGTGGATGACCGTCGTGTGGCCGGGCCCGAAGAAGCAGTCGTCGAAGGCGTCGATGTCGCTGCGGAGGAACGGCTCGAGCTCGAGCACGCCGATCGTCTGGCCGTCGCCGAGACCGCCCTCGTCGTAGAGACCGGTGAGACCGTAGGCCTGGGCGAGTTGGTCCTCGGTCCATCCGCCGCTGGCACTCGCCGTGTCCGACGCCGCGGCGCATGCCCCGGGCGTGTCGCGCTCGCCGGAGGACGCGGCCGACGCGTCCGGGCCCGATTCGCTTCCCGCGCGCTCGGGCGCGCGCTCGATTGACGAATGCGGCGCGACAAGGTTGTCGAGACCGAGCACGGCCGAGACGGCCTCCGATACATGGCGGGACAGCCGGGGTGCCGAGACCGGCGCCCACCCCGTCTCCCCTCCGGAAAGTCGGTAGGCGACGAGCCGCGTGTGGAAGGCCGCGTCGATTACACGGACGGTCCCGCTGACCGGAAGGATGAGACCGTTCCCCGACACCGCCCCGACGCGCAGATGCGACCGGCGCAGCGCGCGCACGACCGCCGTAATGCTCGTCACCGAGGGACCGAACTCGGCCGCGAACTCCCCCGGGGTCAGGTAGTGGTGATAGAGAGGCGAGTGCGGCATCGAGACCGCCTTGGCGAACGCAGCGAGCGCCCCCCGGTCTCGAGGTTGCAGCGCGACACCGAGCGAGATGACCCGAGTCGCCGCCAGCGGGCCGACCGGACGCGCCCCGGACGGTCGGGTCGGCACACCGCCGACCGCGACGAGAGCTTCGACAGAGGCCCCCCCACGACGCGCCACGGATGACGCGCTGGAAGCCGGAGCGGCGAGCACACCCACCGCCGCGACCACGACGAGGCAGCCGAACGCCCGGATCGACGAACGCGTCAACGGGTGGATGCGCGCGTCAAGGCGCCGTACCGGTGGATGCGTGCTGCCGCGGGACGCCTCCTCCGATCTCGACAACGGTTCTCCTCGCATCCCTCCTGGATGCCGCGGTATGCCTGCGGATGCCGACGATACCCGCTCGAACCCCGGGCGAGGCCCAGCTACCGGATGCGCGGGTCCATGTTGACTACCCTTGGTCCCGACCTCGTGATCGACGCGCTGGCGCTAGCGGGACACTTCGGGAGAGGTGCGAGAGCGGCCGAATCGGACTCACTGCTAATGAGTTGACCTGGGAAACTGGGTCCGAGGGTTCAAATCCCTCCCTCTCCGCAATTCGTCAACGACGGACCGGCCGCAAGCCCGGCGCGGCCCGTCATTCCTTTGTCCCCGTCACCCAGCACTGCATCGGGCTCAAGCGGGGATGGTCCCGCCAGGGGCGGACTACGGCCGTGACCCGTCGCGCCCGAAGGCGCTCGACGACGACGCTGGCCGCGACCCGTGATCCTCGCCACGACCGGTTCAACGTCCGCCGGCCACGGGCGACGTGCACGAGATGCCCCGCGTAGCTCAGCACGACGTCACGAAGAGCAGACGAACGGATCTGCACGGCGAGCTTCCCGCCGCTTCTCAGGACCCGGGCGCATTCGTCGAAGTAGCGCAATTGCGCGTCCCGGGTCGGGACGTGCTGGAACGTGATGTAGGAGAACACCGCGTCGACCGCACCATCTCCGACGCAACCCAACGACCCGTCCCCATCCACGAGTAGGCAAGTGACGTTGGATTGAGACGAGAGATTCTCCTGACAGCGACGGAGCATCTCGTCACTCACGTCGACAGCGATGACATGCCCGAACAGCTCGGCCAACCGCCGCGTCATGCGTCCGACGCCGCACCCGATCTCGAGGACGGTCGCGGTCGGTCCAGGCTCGACGCCGCAGAACTCGAGGAAGGCATCAGTCTCAACCGCGCCTTGGACGAAGAACTCCTCGGACTCCCGCTCGTGGCCGGTCGCCACGTACCACGCGGCGTGGTGTCTGGCCGCGTCGTCCCAGAATTCGCGCGACTCGCTCACTCCCGTGAGCCGATGGCACGAAGCCCGGATGGACACGGCGAGGCGTGGAGCGAGATCAGCCTCGCCGCCATTACGTCTCCCTCGGTTCGTCGGAACCGTCCTCCGGCGGCGCGCTCGAACTCCCCGACGACTCGTCGTCCCGCGTACCCGCGTACTGTCCCGGAGGTGGTGGCTTTGGCGAGACGGCCGGCCAACCTTGCGGTCTTTCCGGCTGAGGCATTCCGGACGGCTGTTCACGAGGAGCCTCGACCGGCCGCCAGAAACCCTCCGGCGGAGCTGGGGGCGGAGCCACCGGCCGCTGCCACGGCGGCGGGCCGGGGTTCTGACCAGGACCCCACCAGCTACCGGGTCTCGCCGCGTCGACGACTCCGCCGTCCGGGTCGGAATCGGATTCCGAGGCGACGTTCGCTGGCGAGAACCCTTCCTTGCGGAGTCGGAGATCGAGATACGTGACCGAGACGAACGAGACGATGATCGGGGCAAGGGCGAGCTCGACGAACGCCGAAGCGAGCTGCTCGGCGACGGCCTCGTTCGTCGAAGAGACGTGGACGACCACAGAAACGATGACGGTCGCGACGATTGTCCAGAGCACGATGAACAGCTCCACCAGCACAAATCCGCCGAACACGGACCACCATCGCCCCCTGACGAGATACGACGCACGAGTCAGCGCCTCTCGCCCGGCGCGCCGTTCGAGAACGACCACCGGCATCACGACGAGCCACGAGAACCAGAGATAGACGCCCGGGACGATGAAACAGATCAGTCCGAGACCCGACAGCACCGCGACGGTGATGCCGGCCGCGACGACAGGTCCGGTCCGGGAGAAAGCGACACGGACCGACCGGCGCCAGTCTGCCGTCCGGCCCGCGGCAAGATTCGTCGCCGCGTGCACGCCGGCCGCCTGGGCGAGGAGGCCCCCGAAGACGAACACGGCGAGACCGATCAGTTCGGCGGTGCGCGCGCCCCCCGTCGGATTCAGGCCCGTCGCGCTCTTTTCCCGCCAGTACCCGAGAGCCGCGCCACCGACGACGAACGTCGGGACGAGGACGACAGCGGTCGCACAGACGAGAATGCGGTAGTTCGCCAGGGCGAGACTGATCGCGCTCGCCGCGAGTTCTCGCGCGTCTTTTGGCCGCGGAACCCTGTCGGCGTCGGCGGGACCGACCACGATCCAGGACCGTACCAGGTCCAGGGTCTGGGTCCTCCCTACGCGGCACGAGAGTGCGGGTAACATCCAGCATTCACGAGGTGCCGCGCGCCACAAGGGTGCATTCGCGGTGTCCTGCGCTCGTAGCTCAATTGGATAGAGCATCTGACTACGGATCAGAAGGTTGGGGGTTCGAGTCCCTCCGAGCGCGCAGAGTAAGCCCAGCTCTCTACTGGGTCGTTCGCTGACTCATCGAACCTATTCTGGATTGGATGTCGGAACATGAACAGGACCCATCGACGCTTGGGAACGGGAGATCGCAGCGCTTCCTGCATCTCCAGACCGGGAAGCACGCCTGGGCAAGCTTTGAACTGTTGTTTGCGGCCGGCACTACAGCCGCAGGTCATGAGCGCCTCAGTCTCACCGCTCCACGATTTGCAGGACTGGCGTCGCGACAAAAACCCGGGCGTAATCGCGACCGGTGACTTCCTCGAGAATGCCCAACGACACCAAGCGCTTGATGGCGTGGTTCGCTGCTGGAAATGTCACGTTGCATCGGTTCGCGGCCCAAGTCACGTTAATCACCGGTTGCCCCACCAGGCCTTCTGCAATGTGCATAGCAGCTCCTCCGCGGACACCGTTGTTCCAGAGCACATCATGAACTTCTCGCTGATACTCGATGAGGGCGTTCACACGTTCCACCGCGCTCGCGGACTGATCCCGAACAGCAGTGGCAAAAAACCGCACCCACGGATCCCAGTTGCCTGTCTGGCTTAGAGCAAAAAGTTGGTCCTGGTAGTCAACACGCCGAGCCTCAAGCCACGGGGAGACTTCCAACAGGGCCTCTCGGAGAGCACCCTCGGTCATCAGCTGCAGGAGGATCGCCAATCTTCCGATGCGTCCGTTGCCGTCGTGAAACGGGTGGAGGGCCTCGAACTGGTAGTGAGCCATTGCTGCGCGGACGACAGCCGGGAGGTCGGACGCTTGTCTCAGCCATTCCTCCCAGGCGTCGAGCCCCGCCTTGAGTCGGTCATCTGCCGGAGCTGGGATGAATCGGGCTTCGTCGATGCGACAGCCGTCCGGCCCGATGATGACCTGGCGGGTGCGGACTGTGCCTGCGTCGACTCCATCGGACTTCGTGTTATGAACCAACAGTTGATGCGCGTCGCAGAGCAGGGCGACAGAGAGGGAACGGCCCATCGAGATTTCATTGATCGCGAATTCGGCTGCGGCCACATAGTTTCTGACTTCCCGGACCTCTGGCGTGTGCACACGGTCCTCAGTGACATCTGCTTCCAAGACATCACTAAACGCAGCGTGGGTGCCTTCGAGCGCTGAAGTACTGACTGCCTCACGTCGGAGCAACGGGCGCCGGAGGAGACCAGGGTTGGGAATCAGCGCCCCAGCCTCGTCTAGCCGCGCAAGCTCTTGCACAGCTGTTACAACTGTTTTCCAGGTCGCCTGCCCAAGTTTGACGTCGGCAGGCAAGGGATCCGGGATGAAGGCCTGTCCGGAGAAATCTTCGCCGTGACGTGGGTCGAAGCCGGTGATCGGAACAAGTTGGCCAACGGGGCTCGTCGCCAACGCAGTCATTGTCATGATATAAATAATAGCGCAACAAACTTTGAAACTACGCGGAGCTCTTCAAGTGGACTTTAAGTCGGGAGCGCACTTACTAACTTTCTGAGCCGACACTTCAAATTACAGCCCTGTCGTCCGCAGTACCCGTAGCGTAGGGAACTAGCAGGTCAACAGTCCAGGAGACGACCCGAACTGGACTACGGATCAGAAGGTTGGGGGTTCGAGTCCCTCCGAACGCGTTGAAATCTCTGGTCAAGCGGTTGCACGCTCCGGGTTGGCCCGAGGCTGGCCGCCGGAAGCAGTAGCAACACAACGTGCAGCGAGGCGGACCCTTCGCCGAAAGACCTGATCTCCGATGTCGACGGCGAGTGGAGTCAGCTTGACGGACAATGGGCATCTGATTCGGCGACGGATACTTGTGAGCCATCGCGCCTGACTGTTGCTGCTGGTTTGCTACTCAACCGAGGTCAACCTATGGGCGGTCAACCGACGGAGTAACCCGCAGCACGTGGTCTCTTCGGCGGTCGGAATCCAAGGCTCGCGTATCCCTTGGCGCGCTCGTCGTACATCCGGGCGAGAACTGGGACCTGCGTGTCGACGTAGTCGTGCACGACAACTCTGGTCTTGCCGGTCGTCGGACGCATGATCCGACCGACGTACTGGACGATGCTGCCCCTGAACTTGATGGGGAAGGCAAGAAAGACGGTGTCCAGGGCAGGACAGTCGAAACCTTCACCGAGGAGGCTCGCCGTCGCGACTAGCACAACGCTGGCGAGCGCCGGCTGAGCGAGTTGATCGATGATCACCTTTCTGGCTTTCTTGGCCATCCCGCCGCGCAGGACGAGAGGAGCCAGGCCTCGCCCCATCAGCTCCTCCACGATCGACTCCAAGTGCTCGGTCCAGCGAGTGAGCACGAGACTGTTCCGTCCCTGGGCGACCGCGGCCGCGATGTCGTCGCAAATCGAGCTCGTCCTCGCGGCATCGCCGACCAGCCTCCGGAACGTCTCCTGAATGTGCTCGCCAGGTTCTGACGTGTGCATGGTCTCATGCAGGACCAGCTCCCTCTGGAGCAGCTGAGCGTCCGATGGTTCCGGCATTCGGTATCTGGTCGGCCCGCAATACATCGCCATCATTGCCTGAAGGCCGTCGCGCCGATACGGCGTGGCAGTAAGTCCGAGCCATCGCTTGGCCGGGATCTGGCGAACAACACGCTCGAACGTTATCGCTGGGACGTGATGGCACTCGTCGACGATCACGAATCCGTAGCGCTCGGTCACCTCCTCCAGGTCGTCTCTCCCAGCGAGGCTTTGGGCCATGGCCAGATCCACGATTCCGCTCGCTCGCCGGTTGGTCGCGAGATAGCCGAGTTGTTTCTTTCCGAGACCGACATGCGTTGCCAACCGTTCGCGCCACTGCTCGACCAGAGGTTGCCGGTCGACAATGACAAGCGTCGGCACTCGGTGGCGCGCGATAAGTGCGCACGCGACCACCGTCTTCCCGCTCCCCGGCGGCCCGACCAGCACACCGAGGTCCTCGACTGCGAGAGCGTCTGCGGCGGCCTGCTGCTCAACCCGAACATTCGCCCTTAGCTCGTAATCGACGACGTCTGTCGCCGGGTGTGTATCAGTGACATCAAGCCAGCTCCCGGCTTCGCCCACGATCGCGGCGGCTTGCTGGCGAAGCCCCCGGGGTAGCAAGAGCTGATCGATTGTTTCGCGGTAACAGCGGATAAATCGCGACGTCTGTCCGGTCCACCGGCGGCTTCGCTCCTTTTCGTAGAACTCGGGATTGTGCAATGACGCGGCATGTTTCAGGGCAGCGAGCATGTCCGGTGGCAACCCGATGCGGTCCACGCTCAGCATGGCTCCGGCCGATGCTCGTATCACCGCGGGCGTCGCAGGAGATGTGGAACTCCGACTCGAGCGACAGTATGTCGGCGTCCCTGGGCCCACCGCTACCTCGCCGAGACTTTCGGCCATCGCCATAGTGGCGGCCCGGCTGAGAGGATCAACCGAAGCCAAGAACTCCCACTGGTCCCCGTAGGCCTCCAGCGTGGATGGATCGAGGAAGACGGTCGTCCCCCTCTTTCGGCACTCGCCCTGCAGTGGGAGCGCTATCAGGTTCCCAAAGCCCTGTCGCGGCAGGAAGTCCTGCGCCGGGAACAGGCGGTCGTAGGACACAAGGTCGAGCTCGACGCGAGCCGTCATGGCTTCACGCACTAGATAGGCCCCGATTCGCCGCGCCGATCCGGCGGGTACGCGGTCACCGAAGAAGACCCATACGTGTCCGCCGTCACCCGATCGCGAACGCTCAAGGACTGCCGGTATTCCGGCTGCTCTTGCCGCATCCAGGTAAGCGAGCGCGTCGAGGATCCATCCGGATCCGTCGAAGTCGCACGCCAGAAGGAAACACGTGTCGTCCGGCAACAGCGGATACACGCCGACGCTGCTCCTGCCAGTCAGATGTTCGACGAGCACTTCGTCGGTGAAAGGCAGCAACTCGCGATCCGGCCGGCGGCTGTTCACCCACCCGCCTTTGACCGCCGGGCCCCAGCCTGACTTGCCAGTCCGCGTGTTCTCCCATCGCAGCGCATGCACGTCATCCCGCCCTCGGAACAACGACCTGAACAGCCCCACCTTGTGCTGAGGCGAAGAGGCTTGGGTGACGCGGTGTGCCGAGATCGGCCCTCCGTCGCCGAACAGGGTGGGCTCCCAGGTGGGAGTCGGAGCGGCACGACTCTCGTGGTCGAGGCCGATGAGGCTGCGTAGCCGCCGATTCTCGGCCTCGAGCTCCGCCACCCGTCGTGCAAGCTCGTTGGCGCCGGCTTGCTCGTCTGTCATGACCTCATCTTGGCTGGTCTCCCTGAAAGCGACGTGCTCCGGCCGACCAGCAATCGTCGTTGGTCTGGCACCTCGCCGCAGATCTGATCTTCTTGGCGGAGCGGGGCGCTCGTCTTCGAGGTCTTCGTTCTCGCTCACTATTGAGCTGTTCTACGGTCGTAATAGCAAGTGATGATGCATCATCGCTCATATCTGAGCTACTATGCAGATATGCCATCCACGACGACGTTTGGACGGCTGAGTGCCATCGCCGAGGAGCAGTGGGGACTGGTCACGCGCCGACAAGCCGAACGGGCGGGCGTTTCGCCGGCGACCATGACCCGCCTCGCCAGCAACGGGGTGTTGGACCGGGTGGCGCACGGTGTTTACCGACTGGCGGGCGCACCACCAGCGGACCATACCGAGCTTCGCGCTGCCTGGTTACAACTGGCACCGGAGATACCGGCATGGGAGAGAACGCCCGGGCAAGGGGTGACGTCGCACCGATCAGCGGCGGCACTCTACGGCATCGGCCACCTGCCTGCCGACCGCCACGAATTCACTCTGCCAGTGCGGCGGCAGTCGCGCCGAACCGACGTTCGCCTCCACGTCGGTCGGCTGACGGAAGCCGAGTGGATCACGCTCCGCGGGATGCCGGTCACCCGACCTTCCCGGATCGCGGCCGACTTTGTCGTCGACCGCGAGGACCCCGAGGCCATCGCCCAGGTGGTGGCCGATGCCATCCGAGCCGGGCATGACTACCCGCGCACCATCGCCAGTTCCCTTGCGCCCCACGCCGGGCTGCTCGGCTTCCGACGTGGAGACGGACTGGCGACACTGCGGTGGCTGCTGGATCTTGTCGGAGATCCCGATACCCCCCGATGGCTGACTGAAGCCAGCGGCACCGAGATAGGCGGACAGCGACCGTGACCGAAGGCCGCGGCTACGCCGATCCCTCCGCCTTCCGTCGAGCCCTCACAGATCGCCTCAAGGCACTCGCAGCCGAGGGCAGATGGTCGCTCGAGCAACTCCAACGCCAGATCGCCTACGACCGGCTGCTGGAGCGGCTGTATCTCGTCGACGACGGCTGGGTGGTCAAGGGAGCGACCGCCCTGCTCGCTCGCGATCTCGGCATGCGGGCGACCATCGACGTCGATGTCTACCGTGCTGCGGCCTCTGAAACCGCAGAGGCAGACCTGCGGCAGGCGACGGGGCGCGACATCGGTGATTGGTTCCGATTCGAGATCGGGCCGGCACGGATCATCGGCGAAGAGCAGACTGGGGTGCGCCTCCCCGTTGCGGCTTATGTCGGTGTCACGGCATGGGCCGAGTTCCACGTTGACCTCGTCGGGGCCGATTTGCGCATGACTGGCGCGCCGGAGGCGGTGCCTCCCATGGCGCGGCTCGTCATCCCCGACGTGGAGCAACACGGCTACTTGGCGTACCCGCTCTGCGACCACGTCGCGGACAAGGTTGTTGCCACGTTCCAACAGTACGGTCCTCGACTGCAGCCGTCGACTCGCTACAAGGACCTCATCGACCTCGTCGCCATCGTCGTAGGTGCCGAGCTGGATGCGAAGTCAACCCGGCACGCGCTGGTCTCGGAAGCCGCTCGAAGGAACGTCGATCTGCCTTCCCGGTTCGACGTCCCGGATCGAGATCTGTGGGAACGCGGCTATGCAGCGGAGGCTCGACGCTCGATGCTGCCCGTAGCGGCAACGATCGACGACGCGCTCGCCATCGTCCAGCCGTGTCTTGATCCACTTCTCAGCGCCACCGCCGCCGGCACCTGGCGCCACGACGCAAGGCGGTGGGTCACATGAATCCGGCCGGGGCGTCATCAGGTCAGCAGCAGCAGCAGCACGGTGCCGCGGATGAAGACGAACGAGAAGACGTTGACGACGAAGAAGACCAAGACCACCAAGGCGATGTCGGCGACGAGGCTGACGACGAGGACCTTGACGACGACCCCGATCACGATGGCGAAGGCCTCCGCGTCGGCGGCGTGCTCCGCGGTACGGCGAACCAGAAGGCATTCAGATTCCCGACGTAGCCGCCGCTGTCGCTACTGAGTTGCTACTGGACGCTGGCACACAGAGTGGATTCGGCGCGACGGACAAAACCTGACACCTACCGTGAGCTGTCCTGATGGACGCGGACTGGCGGGCTGGACAACCAGGATGCAACTACGGATCAGAAGGTTGGGGGTTCGAGTCCCTCCGAGCGCGCTGAGCCATCCCCTCGTAGGTCCGCATCGCCACCAGGGTTCGGCCCTTCCCGGGCAGAGGCCCGAGGATCGATCATCAACTCCTCGAGACCGAAAGACCGGGACAATGGGTGCACCCGACTACGAAGGTCGCCGCGCCTCCGTTGCTGGCACGGCCGAACCTGGACCAACCACGCTCATGGCTCACGGTCCCACCAGGGCGGGGCATGTCAGCCTGCCGTGCTGAATGCCCACGCCGAGCCTCTCCCCGGGGCGAGCCGCCAGGGTGTCAGGGTTCAATCCGGTCGCAAGTGCTCGTCGAAAAACGACACGATCCGTCGCCTCGCGTCCTCGGCGGACGACGCGTGGTACCCGTAACGCGTGATCCTGCCCATGACGGAGAACAGAGCGGGAAGCCGGTCGTGCGCGCCCTCGTGGTCGTTGAGGAACCCGTGGCCCGCGTCCGGGTACTCCTTCACGTCGTAGGCCACCCCGGCCGCCGCGAGCGCCCGTTCCAGGCGAGTGGCGGCGTGTCGGAGAGAGCGATCCCTGGCGCCGTAACTGGCGACGATCGGACACGCTCCGGCGAGAATTCCCGTGTCGTAGAGGCTCTTCGGCGCCGACCCGTAGTTGACGCTCGAAGCTGCGAACCCCCTGTCCAGAGCCAAGGCGAGGGCGAGGCCGCCACCCATGCAGAACCCGACGACGCCGACCGTCCCTGTGCAGTCCTCGCGGCCCGCCGTCCAGCTGCGAACCTCCTCGACGTCGTCGGAGGCCCAACCTTCACGACTGGTCATCGCGCGCCGCACCCCGCGCACGCCCGCCATCCTCGTCCTGCCGTGAAAGAGGTCAGGAGCGACGGCGAGGAATCCCTCAGCCGCCAGCCAGTCGGCCTGATTCCTCAGGTCCTGGGTCATGCCGAACACGTCGTGGATGAGGACGACCCCGGGCTCGGGACGTCCGCTGGCGGGCCGGGTGACGTAGGCGGGGATCGCACCCCGGGCCGCCGGGATCGTCAGGTCCATTACCGCGCCTCCTCGTCGAACGCGCGCCCAGACGGTGGACCCGTCAGAGAATCACGCGGTGGCGTCCACCCGAGGCGCGAGAGAACGGTAGTGCTGGCGCCAGATGAGGCGGTAGATCCGGATCTTGCGCGGGATGGCGCGCACCCCCGGGAGGAATGGCACGAGCACAAGCAGGACGGTGAGCACCATCATGATCGCCCAGACGAGGGCGTCGGCGTTCGTCGAGGTCGTGAAGGGCGGGATCTGGTACCAGAAGGTGTACAGCCAGAGCCACGCCTGGCCGGGGTAGTTCCCGGTCTCGTTCATCATCCCCCACTGGGTGCCCTGGAGGTGCTGGGAGGTGGCGAGGTTCGACATGTACGTGCCGTCCGCGAGGAACAGCAGCGGCTTGGTGTAGTCCGTGCCGTAGAACTGCTTCGAGCTCACGAGCGCGCCGTCCAGGGCGCCGCTCCGGGCCATCGTCGTCAACTCGCCGATCAGCTCGGCGACCGGGCCGTAATGACCCGGTCGGGTGATGAGCGTCCCATCCGCGAACCGGGCGTCGGCGAGTGCGGTGCCGTAGGCGTTCGTCCAGCGCTGCTGGGTCTTCACGGGGGCGGACGTGTACTGCTTGAGCGCGGCCGTCAGCACCGGGTCCGGAGGAAGCGTCCGCAGCGGTTCGATGACATCGTCGAGGGCGGTGTTGATCGGGTGGTGCACCCCCATGAGGCTCTCGAGCGAGAGCGGACCGATCTCCTGGCTCACGCCCCGTGTGTCGTTGTACGGGGGACCGTAGGTGGCGGTCGGGCTCGTGCCGGCGAGCTCGGTGAGGGCGGTCCGGGCGAAGTCGAGCGGGGTGTGCCGCGACCAGCTCTTCAGTGTCACCGGGGCGACGTCGGGGGACGACAGGACGATCGCCAGCCCGAGAACGAGGAGCAGCACGACGAGAAACGCCGCGACGAACTCCTTCACGATGTCGTAGGGCACGTAGCGGCCGTGCCACTCCTCGACGTCGCGATCGGGCCGGAACCGCCTGGCCCGCTTCGGACGCGCCAATGGCGTGCTCATCACGCCTCCGTCCGGTCGGCACGTGGAGCGCTGGCGGGAGCGGTCCCGGACGCGACGAGGTCGCCTGGATCCGGCGCGAACGGCGGGACGACCCCGTGCAACCGCACGAGCAGGACGTGGATGGTGACGAGCAACCCGACCGCGAGCGGCAGCAGAAGGATGTGCCACATCAGCATCTGTCCGAAATTGAGGACGTCGAAGTAGGCCCCGGCTCCCGTCGCGTTGATCCCGTCCTTGGCCTGGGTTCCGATCCACTGCGAGTCGAAGTTCTGCTGCGACAGGTACCCGGTGAAGGCCGCCGCGATCGAGACGACAAAGGCGAGGACCCCGGTGATCCAGGTCGCGCGTCGTCGGCCGCGCCAGGAGGCCATGAAGAACTTCCCCCACAGGTGGATGACCATGAAGAAGAAGAAGAGCTCGACGCTCCACAGGTGCATCGAGTTGACGAAGAGGCCGACGCGCGAAAGATGCCACCACGTCGGGCCCTCGATGGCGAGCACCATGCCGGAGAGCACGACGATGGCCAGCGCGCCGAGCGTGAGCGCGCCGAAGACGTAGATCCACGACGCGACGTAGGCGGGTTGGCGATCGGGCAGGAGCCGGCCGGGAGGCAGCGCCGAGACCGCGGCACGCCGCAGCTTGGCGCTCCACTGGCGCGCGTCCTCGGGCAGGTCGGACTGGACCGCGACGTCCGACGAGTCGGGACTTGACGTCATCGGTCACCCCGGGTGCGCTTCGGGAACGGGACGAGGATCGCCGCTACGAACACGGCGACCATCAGCGCGATGACCACGAGATTCGCGACGGAGATCTGGATGAAGCCCCAGTGCACGTAGCGACCGGGACCATTGAGGTTGACGACCCCCTGGGCCAACTTCCCGAGGAGTTCCCCGTGGACCGTCGTCATCTCGCCACCTCCGCGGCGACCCTAACGGGTCCGCCTCGACTCCCCCGCGATCAGGCGTGCTGCCGTCTCCGGAGGGCCAGCGGGGTTCCGCGGGTCGTCCTCGGCCGCGGACCACAACCGCGCCGGGGCCGGGTCGCCGACGGTCGTCTCCGACGCGATCCGAACCTCTCGGACCGCCGGCGCGACCTCGATCCGGCCCCGTCTGTGGACAGCATTGTTGATTCTTTGGGGATCGAGTGGGGACGACATGGGTACGTCCGAAGTTCTCTGTCAACAAGCCGTGGATCTCGCGTAACCCTCTTGACGTCTCATGGTCACGAGAGCACTATGCATTCACCAAGGTCGAGTTGCCCCATACGGACGGCAAGGACGTTCCACTCGAAAGAGGGGGGCGGACGAACCGAAAACGGGAGGCGACGGAGCCTCGGGGGTGGCAGGAAGCAGTGCAAGGACTCCCTCCGGGGAGGCACCGGTGCTGCGGGGCCGTCGAGAGGCGGCCTGTCGGCCGGGAGCCGCAAGGCACTCGGCAAGGCGCCTGTCGCCGCAGGCATTGGTCCCGGGGAGTACGGACGGCTTCGGCCGAATGGCTACCCGGGACCGTGCCGCGTCTGGACCCCGGTCGTCCCGCCACTTTGGACCCTCACTAGGGTGAGGCCCCAGTGGCGATCGAGGAGCGGTCGGAGCGGTATCTCCGCATACTTCTTCTCCTTCTGATCCCCGCCGCCTTCTTCAACGGTTACGACGGGTACCTCCGCGGTCTGCTCGCCCCGCAGCTCCAGCACGCCTTCCACGTCAGCCTCGGCACGCTCGGGCTCGCGAACATCCCGATCACGGCCGGGTCGTTCGTCGCCTTCTTCGCGATTCGGCTGGCTGACCGCGTCGGGCGCCGACCGCTCCTGCTCGTCGGGCTCTTCGGGTACGGGATCTTCACCGGGCTCACCGCCGCGAGCTGGAGCGTCGCGTCGTTCGTGGCGTTCCAGTCGCTGGCGCAGGTCTTCTCCGGTACCGAGTTCGCGCTCGCCGCGATCGTCGTGCTCGAGGAGTTCCCGGTCGCCACCCGGGGGCGGGCGCTGGGCAAGCTCCTCCTCGCCGTGCCGCTCGGCACGGCGGCGACCGCCGTGTTGCTCGGGGCGGGGCTCCTCCACACGCCGCTCGGTTGGCGGTCCTTCTACCTCGTCGGCGTCGTGCCGGCGCTCGCCATCGGCGTCGCCCGCCGGTACGTGCGCGAGACAGTGGCGTTCACCGAGGCGAGAGGCAGCCGTCCGAGGAAGGAGCCGATGAGCGCCGCCCTCGTCAAGCCGTGGCGGCGGCGCGTGCTCGCGCTCGGCGCCGTCAACCTCCTCGAAAAGATCCCCGTCACCGCCGGCGCGGGTTGGTGGGTCTACTACGCGGAGCACGTTCACCACTTCTCGACCGGGCTCGTCTCGGTCGACCTCGGGACGGCCGTCGTGCTCGGGACGACCGGCTACTACGTCTGCGGTCGCCTCATCGACCGGTTCAGCCGCAAGCCGGTCGCGACCGTCTACTTCGCGGCGGCGTGCGCGAGCGGGTTCGCGCTCTTCCATTCGAGCTCCGAGGCGGCGAACATCGTCCTGCTCATCGTCGCCATTTTCTTCGGGCTGGGCGTCGGGCCGGCGCTGTCGGCGATGTCCGCCGAGTGCTTCCCGACGCGCATCCGGGCCCAGGCGTCGGCGATCGTCGGCAGCGGATTCGCCAACACCGGACAGGCGGCAGGCGTCGCGCTCGTCGGGGTCCTCGGCGAGCGCGGAGGGCTGATCGGCAGCATCGGCGGCACCGTGAGCGTCCTCTCGGTCCTGCTGCTCGTCGCGCTCCCGGTGCTCTGGCGCTTCGTCCCGGAGACCAAGGGCACGAAACTCGACGCTGTCCCCGACCCGACCGAGTAGTCCGACCGGCAGCACAGAGCGTCGTCCGGGCTCCACCGCGAGGCCCTCCGGGCACAGGTCGCCGCCGCCCTCTCGCCGGCGGCGACCTGGCCCGCGGTGGTCGCGGCGGTACTGTTCGCAGACAGATCCGGGGCCGACGCCCCGCTCCCGCCGATCGGAGGCGCACGCTGAAGCCGGTCCCGGTCGTCTTCCACATCGGTCCTCTGCAGGTCCACACGTACGGCATCGGGCTCGCGATCACGTTCTGGTTCGGCTACCGGTACCTCGCGAAGCGCCTCCGCGACCACGGTTACCCGGACGGGTGGCTCGGCATCACGTTTCTCTGGGTGATCGCCGCGGCGATCGTCGGGGCACGGGCGGCACACGTCGTCGCCAATTTCGGTTACTACTCGCGTGACCCAGTCGAGATCCTCGCTATCTGGCACGGCGGCCTCTCCTCGTTCGGAGGTCTGCTCCTCGGTGTGCCGGTGGGGTTCGTCTCGGCCCACCGCCGCTGCCCGCAGCTCCGTCCCGGCGTCGCCGCCGATCTCGTCGCGCCGGTCCTCGCCTGCGCGTGGGCGGTCGGACGCCTGCTCGGACCGCAGTTCGAAGTCGCCGGCGGCGGGAAACCGACGACGGCCTGGTTCGGCATGTACTACGCCGGCGAGGTCGGCAAACGGCTTCCTGCGCCGATCTTCCAGGCCCTGGAGTGCTTCGCGGTCTTCTTCGTCGCACTGTGGGTCGAGCGTGTCGTCGCGCGTCGGGGCGGTCCCGTCGGGGCGGTGACGGCGGTCGTCGTCGGGCTCTGGGGACTCAGTCGGTTCGTCGACGAGTACTTCTGGCTGACCCACGACAACGGCACCGATGCCGTCGAGATCGCCTCGCTCGCGCTGTTCGCCGTCGGCGGCGCGATGCTGCTCGCGCTGGTCGCGCGCAGTCGCCGGATTCGCCCGGACCAGAATGTCAGCACGACCGACGAACCAGTGCGATCGGAGACCGCGACATGACGATCTACCGCGGACGGCAGGTCGCTTCACCGCGAACCGGAAGGCCGCCCACCCGGAGGCGGCTGCTCGTCGTCGCGATCGCCCTCGGTCTCATCCTCACGACGGCAGGGCCCGCCGCGGCGGCAGGCTCGGGATCGGGCCCGGCGCTACCCCCGTTCAAGGCAACGGTGTACGCGGTGACGACCTCGACCGTTCGCTACACCTGGCGGCCCGGTTGCCCGGTCGCACCGAGTCAGCTCAGGCTCATCCGGCTCCGCTACTACGGCTTCGACCACGAGAGCCACGTCGGGCGGATCATCGTGAACGCCTCCGTCGTGGATGCTGTCATCAAGGTCTTCGGACTGCTCTACGCGGCACGGTTCCCCATCCGTCGGATGGTGCCGGTGGATGCCTACCACGGTCAGGACCCCGCCTCCATGGCGGCGGACAACACGTCGGGGTTCAACTGCCGGAGGGCCGTGGCGCCGGGTCCGCCGCAGTGGTCGGTGCACGCCTACGGCGAGGCCATCGACGTGAACCCCGTCGAGAACCCCTACATCGACGCGGAAGTGGTGATGCCGGCGGCCGGAGCGACGTTCGTCGACCGCGCGAAGGTGCGTCCGGGCATGGCCGTCCCGGGAGGGACGCTCGTCGAGGCCTTCGCCTCGGTCGGCTGGTACTGGGGCGGACGCTGGACGAGCTCCCCCGACTACCAGCACTTCTCGTCGACCGGTGGCTGACGCGACCGGCGCCACAGCGCCTGCGCGATGAGAACGGTCGCGACCAGTGCCCGCCTGGCGAGATGGCTTGTGCCGCTCGCGCTCGCGCCGGTGCTCGCGGTCCTCGGCCCGGCCCCGGGCCCGACGGTCGCCGCTGCGTCCGCCGCGGCGACCTCCCCGTGCGGCGCGAACCTCGGTGACAGCCTGCGTTCGACGGGCGACGCCTCCCAGCTCGTCATTGTCGAGGCGCCCGCGGACTCGTCGACGACGGCGACGGTGACGCTGTGGCACCGGGCGAACGGCTGCTTCACCCAGGTCGGCGGACCTTGGCCGGCGCGTCTCGGCTGGCACGGGCTGTCGAGCCACCACGTGGAGGGGGACGGCACGACCCCGGTCGGAGCGTTCGGGATCGGGCCCGAGATGTACGGGGTGGTGCCCGATCCCGGGCTCGCCTACCGCTACCACCAGCTGGTCTGTGGCGACTGGTGGGACGAGGACCCGGCGACGCCGAGCTACAACCTCTTCGTCCACGTCCCGTGCGGCACACGGCCACCCTTCGGCGGCGGCAGCGAGGCGCTCTGGACCGAGACAACCGCGTACCGCTACTTCGCCGTGATCGAGTACAACACCGCGCCGATCGTGCCTGGCAGGGGATCGGCGATCTTCCTCCACGTCTCGACGGGAGGGTCGACGAACGGTTGCGTCAGCCTGGACGAGCCCGAGCTCGTCCACACGCTGCGGTGGCTCCGCCCGGCCGAACGCCCCCTTGTCGTGATCGGCACGACGGCAACGCTTCGCGACCTGTAGCGAACAACCCTCGGAGCGGGGCGAGCCCCGTCGTGCGGTCTCGCAGACCACACTGGTGCTCGCTTCGTCATTGGGGGGACTGCGAACATGTTGGCCTTGCTGGCGATCGGGATCGTCGCCGGCCTCATCACTGGGATCTCACCGTGCATCCTGCCGGTCCTTCCGGTCGTCCTCGTCGCCGGAGCAACCCCGGCGACGCCGGACGCCGGGCACCGACGCAGCAGACGACCTATCGCCGTCGTCGCCGGTTTGGTCCTCAGTTTCGCCACGTTCACCCTCGCCGGATCGGCGCTGCTCAGCGCCCTCGACTTGCCACAGGACCTGCTGCGCGACGCGGGACTCGCCATCCTCGGGCTCGTCGGACTCGGGCTGGTCGTGCCGCCGCTCGGGGCGCTCGTCGAGCGCCCCTTCGCCCACCTCCGGGCGCGCCCGCCTCGCGGCACGACGAGCGGCTTCGTCCTCGGCGTCGGGCTCGGGCCGCTGTTCGTCCCCTGTGCCGGTCCCGTTCTCGCCGCGATCACGGCCGTGGCGGCGACCCGCCATTTCGGGCCGGGCGCGATCGCCCTCACGCTCGCGTTCTCGGTCGGCGCCGCCGTACCCCTGCTTGCCGTGGCGGTCGCCGGCGACCAGCTCGTCGGGCGGGTGCGCGCGCTGCGACGACGCGCCGGCCCCGTCCGACGGGCCGGAGGTGTCGTCCTCATCGCGATGTGCGTCGTCCTCGCGACCAACCTCACCGAGGGACTGCAACGGCTCGTTCCCGGGTACACGAACACGCTCCAGAACGAGGTCGAGGGAACGACGTTCACCCGTAACCAGCTCGCTGCCGTCCGGGGTGTGCCGGAAGCAAACCTCGGCGACTGCGCGGCGAACGCGCCAATGCTCGCGGACTGCGGGGCTGCTCCAGCCTTCACCGGGATCACCGCATGGCTGAACACCCCGCACGACGCGCCGCTCTCGCTCGCCGGCCTGCGCGGAAAGGTCGTGCTCGTCGACTTCTGGACGTACTCGTGCATCAACTGCCAGCGCGAGCTGCCGCACGTCGAGGCGTGGTATCAGCGCTACCGCCGCGACGGTTTGGTCGTCGTCGGCGTCCACACGCCCGAGTTCGCGTTCGAGCACGTCGTTTCCAATGTCGCCGCCGTGGCGCGACAGCTCCACGTCGACTTCCCGATCGCGATCGACGACAACTACGCCACGTGGGACGCCTTCCGGAACGACTACTGGCCCGCCGAGTACCTGATCAACGCCGCCGGCGAGCTGCAGTACCTCGCGGTCGGCGAGGGCGACTACGCCCACACCGAGTCGCTCATCAGGAAGCTTCTCCACCAGGCCAACCCCGCGGTGAAGCTCCCGCCGCCGACCGACGTGCCCGACCTCACACCGACCGAGACGCCAAACATGCCGATCACGCCCGAGACCTACCTCGGATACGACTACTACGGAAGCAGCCCTCAGGACGTCATCGAAGGCGAGACTCCCGCCCTCGGCGTCGCAACGAAGTACGCGTTCCCGTCCGACGAGTACTCGCACGGCTTCGAGCTCTCGGGAGTCTGGACGATCGGTCACGAGGAGATGACCGCCGGACGCGGCGCGAAGATCCGCTTCGTGTTCGAGGGCCATGACGCGTACCTCGTGACCGCCGGACGCGGCTCGCTCAGCGTGCAGGTGAACGGCACCGTCGCAAAGACAATCAAGGTGGACGGGATCCCCCGCCTCTACACGCTCGTGTCTGGCCGTTCCTACAAACGAGAAACGCTCGTCGTCTCGGCGAGCCCGGGGATCCGGGCCTACGACATCACGTTCGGCTGACCCGCACCGCGGACTGCGAGAAGCTCAGGCACAACGGTCGCAACCCTTTCGCGCCACCGGGCTGCGCGGCGCGAGACCCCTACCTGACGCCCGCGCCACCGGGATCGGCCCGGCCGCCATGAACTCGTGAAGCGCCGCGGGAGCCTCGTTTGCCGGGCTGTACGGCGGTAGCCTGTCGGCATGCTGGTTTGTAACACCGGCAGGATCGAGCGGTTCGCATGAAGATCCGACGTACTAACCGCGCGCGCACTCGACCGCCGTCCGACCAAGACGCGACGGCGCCCGTGAATCCGCCCCAGGGGGCGGAGGACCCCGGGGCGATGCCCTGGAGCGACCTCCCGCAGTCATACGCGACGATCGGATTCGACGGCAACGGCAACCTACAAGGAGACGGGCTCGGGGAGATCGTCCACCTCGGCGTGCACGACGTCGCAGACAAGACGACGCTGAGGCTCGGGGACCTCCTCATCGGCCGGGGTCTCGTCACCGAGATGCAGGTCAACGAAGCGCTCATGAAGCAGCGGGAGAGCGGCGGCCGCCTCGGGCAGATCCTCGTCGACATGGGTGTCCTCGGAGAACGCGGCCTCGTTGACGCTCTCGCCTGGAAGTTCGACATGCCCGAGTGCGACCTGCGTACGCAGATCCCCCAGAAGGGCGCGCTCGAGCTCGTCCCGGAGGAAACGGCCCGCGCGCAGCTCGCGCTGCCGGTCTCGCTGAGCGGCGACATCATCTTCGTGGCCGTCGCCGAGCCGAGCTCGGAACTCCAGGAGCTTCTCGAGGCGATCACCCGAAAAGAAGTGCACCTGATGATCGTGCCGCTGAGCGACGTCCGCCAGGCGATCGACTCGAACTACGGCGCGCTCGGTGGGGTTACCGGCCTCGTCGAGGTGTTCCAGACGATCGAGGGAGGCCGGCGAGGACGGCCGGAACCTCCGAAGGCCGAGGTCGTCGCCGACGACGCCCCCGTCGTGCAAGTGGTCAACCGCATCCTCACCCAGGCGTTGCGTGACCGGGCGTCCGACGTCCACATCGAGCCCCAAGAGAGTGCGGTGCGCGTCCGCTACCGCATCGACGGCGTGATGAAAGAGATGCTCGTGCTCCCGGTGGCGATGGGCATCGGCCTCGTGAACCGCATCAAGATCATGGCGGAGATGAACATCGTCGAACGCCGCCGGCCCCAGGACGGCCAGTTCACGGCGGCGGTCGATGACAAGTCGATCGACGTGCGCGTGTCCACGCTCGCCACGATCTGGGGCGAGAAGTGCGTCATGCGAATCCTCGACAAGACACGATCGGTATTGCGCCTGGAGCATCTCGGGATGCCGGCGTCCGTCTGCGAGAGGTTCTCGGGAATCATCCGCGCCCCGTTCGGCATGGTGGTGTGTGCGGGACCGACGGGCAGCGGCAAGACGACGACGCTCTACGCGGCGCTGAATGAGCTGAACGATCCGACGCGCAACATCATGACGATCGAGGACCCCGTCGAGTACGTCTTCTCGTCGATGAACCAGATCCAGACGAACGAGCAGGCGGGTCTGACCTTCGCGACCGGGCTGAAGTCGATCCTGCGCCAGGACCCGGACGTCATCCTCGTCGGCGAGGTCCGGGACGTCGAAACTGCGCGCATCGCCGTACAGTCGGCGATGACCGGGCACCTCGTTCTCTCGTCGTTGCACGCGACGGACACGGTGACCGCCCTGCTCCGCTTCTACGACATGGGGATCGAGCCCTTCCTCATCGCGGCCTCCGTCATCGCCGTCGTGAGCCAGCGACTCGTGCGGCGGATCTGCCCCGCGTGCAAGACGCGATACACGCCGTCTCCGGAAGAGCGCCTCTATTACGACGAGACGAACGGGCCCGAAAAGACCGTGTTCTATCGCGGCGAGGGATGCAACTTCTGCGCCCAGACCGGGTATCAGGATCGCATCGGTGTCTACGAGCTCTTGGAGATCACATCGGGGATCAAACGCCTCATCATCGAAGCGGGCACACACGAGGAGTTACGCGTCGCCGCGCAGGAGCAGGGGATGCGCACCTTGCGCCAGGAGGCCATCGACCTCGTCGCGCAGGACGTCACGACCGTGTCCGAAGTCGTCCGCAGCATCTACACGCTGTAACGGGGACGCGCGTGGCCCGTTACTCGTTCAAGGCGATCGACCAGTACGGCAAGTCCGTCTCCGGCGTGCTCGCCGCGCCCTCGGTCGGCGCGGCGCACCTCATGGTCGTCGCCCGCGGGCTCCAGCCCGTCTCGGTCGAGGAGAAGACGAGCGTCCTCCAATACGAGGTCACGAAGAAGAAGGTTCCCCGCGAGGAGGTCATGCACTTCTCGCGCCAGCTCGGCGTCTTCGTGAAGGCTGGAATCCCGATCATCGACTCGCTCGAGATCATCGAGGGCGAGTCGACCAACAAGCTTTTCAAGAAGGTGCTGGCGGACATGATCGAGTCCCTGGCCGCCGGCGACACGTTCGCTCTCGCGGCAGAGGCGCACCCTGAGGCGTTCCCGCCGTACTACGTGGGCATGCTCTCGTCGGCCGAGCTCTCCGGGAACCTCGACGTCGTTCTTTCCCAGCTCTCCGACTACATGGAACGGGATGCCGACGCCCGAAGCAAGGTCACCGCGGCGATGATCTACCCGTCGATCGTTCTCGGCATGTCGCTCGTGACGGTCGTCGTCCTCGGCGTTTTCGTGATGCCGCGGTTCAAGACGTTCTTCCAGTCGCTCCACGCGAGCCTCCCCCTCCCGACCAGGATGCTCATCTCCGCCACGAACTTCGTGGAGGCCAACTGGTACATCATCTTCGGGGTGATCTTCGCGATCGTGCTGGCCATCGCGGTCACCTTCCGCTCGAAGAAGGGTCGGGCGCGCATCGACTCCTTCGTACTTCAGATCCCGGTCATCGGGGATCTCATCGAGCACGTCCTCGTGGAACGGATCTGTCGGGTCCTGGCCTCGATGCTCCAGGCCGGCGTGGCGCTCCCCGAGGCGATGACGGTCACCTCGGAATCCGTGTCGAACGCGGTCTACAAGCGTGGGCTCGATACGATCCGGGACGAGATGCTCGAGGGGCGGGGCCTGGCGGAACCCGTCGCGAGCAGTCAGCTCTTCCCGAGCGCTGCCCGCCAGATGATGCGCGTCGGGGAGGAGACCGGGACGCTTGACGAGCAGCTGACGGTCGCGGCCCAGTACTACGCCCGGGAGCTCGACGCGAGGATCAAGAAGTTCACGAGCCTGTTCGAGCCCGCGATCATCATTGTCATGGGCGTCATCGTCGGTTTTGTCGCCGTCGCCCTCATCTCCGCGATGTACGGCATCTACCGCCAGGTGAAGATCACGTAGGTCGCCAACATCCAAGGGCACCTGGCTGTCGGCGAGTTCGTCATCGGCCGCCCGTGTCGTCGGCCGCGTGATAGGGACTGGGCTCACGGACTCGGACCGAGTCCGCGCAAGAGACCGCCGACAAATCGTTTATAGCCGCGGCGCCTTTGCGCCACGAATCTCCTCCTATCCCCTTTATGAGAGGGACTGGTGCTGGTCGGGATCCGCGTCATCGACTGCGCCGAGATCGCCCAGATGGCCTGTACACGCGCCGGCGGATGACTCAAATTGCCCAATCCCTGTGGGCCACATGAACTGAAATCCGCCACTCTCCGCATGACCAGGGCTACCCTTCGCGAGTAGCCCGTAAGAGCCATCGATCTGAGGAAAGGTACCAGCCATCATGTTCGACCGTTACCGCGATATGCGCAGAGCAAAGATTGAAGGACTCGATCAGCAAGGATTCACCCTGATCGAACTTCTCATCGTCATCATCATCATGGGCATCCTCGCTGCCGTCGTCGTCTTCGCCCTCGGCGGCGTCACGGGTTCCAGCGCCGTGGCCGCGTGCAACACTGACGTCAAGACCGTCGAGGTCGGCGTCCAGGCGTACGAGGCGGACTCCACCATCAACCCGAGCGCCGTCCCACCGCCGACGATCGCATCCATGCTGACGACCGGCACCAACGGCGCCAACGCACCCCTGCGGAGCTGGCCGAGCAACAGTTCCTACTACTACGTGGGACTCGCCATTTCGGCTACCACGGTCAACTACATCAACACCGCCGGTACCGAGACGTCCCTGGCCACCTTCACCGGCCTGACGCCAGGCCAGGTCTTCGTCGACGCCGGTAACCCTCCGCTGGCAGTCGGGACCGCCGCCAATTGGCACAACTACGACTCCTACACCGTAAGCGGCGGCGCGAACGTCTGCTCGCTCGCCTAGGTAGGCAGCATTCTTGATCCGATCTCAGATCGAGGACGGAAGGGGTCCGGCGAACAGCCGGACCCCTTTTCGTCTCTTCCGGACGGCATCGAAAAGGCGGCACTAGACAAATGGTGAACGTTGACACTTCTGCGATCGATCCGTGGCTCGAGCTTCTCTGGGACCGCAAGGGCTCTGACCTGTTGCTCACTGCAGGATCTCCCCCGCGGGTGCGACTCGACGGGGCACTCGTGCCGATCCAGGGTGTGCCGGAGATGACACCAAACGTCATCGACGGCGTGATTCGCGCTCTGCTCCTTCCGGTCCAGTACGAGAGCTTCGTAAAGAACCGGGACGTCGACTTCGCGATCTCGTGGCAGGCCCGCGCCCGGATGCGCGGCAGTGCCTTCAATCAGCGCGGCAGTCCGGCGCTCGCCCTGCGCATGATCCCGATGCAGATCCCGAGCTTCGAGGAGCTCCAACTGCCCTCGGTCATCTCGTACCTCGCAAATCTGCCGCGGGGATTCGTCCTCGTGACGGGACCGACCGGTTCCGGAAAGTCGACGACGCTCGCGTCGATCATCGACTACATCAACGAGAACCGGGCCGTCCACGTGCTGACAATCGAAGACCCCATCGAGTACCTCCACCACCACAAGAGGGCGGTCGTCAACCAGCGCGAAGTCGGCGTCGACACCCCGTCGTTCGAGCGCGGCTTGCGCGCCTCACTGCGCGAGGACCCCGACGTCATGCTCATCGGCGAAATGCGCGACCTCGAGTCGATCTCGATCGCGCTCACGATGGCGGAGACCGGCCACCTCGTGTTCGGCACCCTGCACACCTACGACGCGCCTCAGGCGATCGACCGGGTGATCGACGTGTTTCCGGCCGACAAGAAGGACCTCATTCGTATCCAGCTCGCCGGATCGCTCGCCGCGGTCGTCGCGCAGCGGCTCGTCAACCGTGTCGACGGTGGACGGGTCGGGGCGTTCGAGGTGCTGCTCGCCAACAACGCCTGTCGGTCGCTCGTGCGTGAGGGCAAGACCTACCAGCTCCGCAACGTGATCTCCACGAGCCAGCGCGAGGGCATGCAGACGCTCGAGATGAGCCTTATCGAGCTCATCAGCGCCGGCACGATCACCTACGACGCCGCCCTCGAGGTGTCGATGTATCCCAAGGACCTTGCGCGCGCCGTGGCGTAGGACGCGGATCGGGTAAGCACCATCCCGCTGGGATACGCACCACGCGTCCGTCGCCACCGCAAGCTCGCCTCGCAATGACGGGAACGTGTCGCGCGGCCGTCCGGCCACGAGGATCCACATGGCAACGAAGATCCGGAGTGCGACGAACGGTCCGGACAGTGAGCACGTTGATGTCGACCGAGCGAAGATAGATCGAATGGCTTCCCCGGCCGAGCACGCGCCACGCCCGCTCAGGCGCGGATGGCACGCCGTGGCCGCGATCGTCGCCTACGCCGTGCTCGCCGTTCTCGCGTTCCTTCCCGTTCTCCCCCTCGACGACAGTCGCATCGTGGCACGCCTTCCGTCCGACACCATCGCCGTCGGTTGGTTCCTCGCCTGGCCGACCTACGCCTTGGCCCACGCGCACAGCGTGCTCTTCACAAGCTGGATCGACTACCCGACGGGCGTCAACCTCGCCGTGAACCAGTCGATGCCGCTGCTCGGCGTCGTCATGACTCCCGTGACACACCTCTTCGGCCCGTTCGCCACGATCAACCTGACGCTGTATCTCGGGTTCGTCGTGTCGGCGCTCGCGATGTTCATCGTGCTCCGCCGGTTCTGCCGACGCGACCTGGCGGCGTTCATAGGCGGTCTCCTCTACGGGTTCTCGCCGTTCGTCGTCGCCCACAGCTCGGTCAACCAGGACTTCACCTTCGCTCCGTTGCCGCCGCTCATCCTCCTCGCCGTCTTCGAGCTCGCCGGCGACAAGAACCCCCGGATCCTGCGGACGGGCTCGCTTCTCGGTGTCGCCCTCGCGGCGCAGCTCTACCTCAACCCCGAGATGACCGCCGACACCGTCGTCGTCGCCTGCGGCACCGTCGTCGTCTGCGGCGCCGTCGCGGTCCGGCAGATCGGGCGCGCGAGAGCCCTCCGGTTCCTCCGCGGCTGTGGCGTCGCGGCGATCGTCGCGGGAGTTCTGTCGGCGCCGTTCCTCTGGTACTACTTCGCCGGACCCCAGAACCTCGGGGGGTCGGTCCTCCCGATGTCCCTCGGTGTTTTCCACACCGACCTCGCCGGGCTCGTGACGCCCGGCCGGAACCAGCTGCTCGGCCCGACGGGCGTGAACGCGACCGGGAACGAGTTCATGGCGGGGATGACCAACGAGATCGGCACCTATCTCGGCGTGCCCCTCCTCGTCGGCTTGGTCTGGTTCGTCGCGCGCCATTGGCGCATCCGCGTCGTCGCGGCGAGCGCCGTGACGTTCGTCGTCGCGCTCGTGCTCTCCCTCGGCCCCCAGCTCTACTTCGACAACCACGCCCTCGGAATACCGCTCCCGGACCGGATCCTCGACAACCTGCCCGTCCTCGACCGGCTCGAGAGCACCCGTTACTTCCTCCTCGTCGACCTCGCCGCGGCGGTGATCCTCGCGATCGGCCTCGACCACGTGCTCCGGGAGTGGAACCCCCGCGAGTCCGTCACGCGGCACCTGCGTGCCGACCGGGCGCGTCTCGCCGGCGGTCTCCTCCTCGCCGGGGCGCTGCTCTTCCCGCTCATCCCGCGCTGGCCGTACCCTTCGGAGCAGATCGGCGTCCCGGGCTACTTCACCGGCCCGTCGGTCCATCGCATCGCCGAGGGGGCGGTCGTCCTCACCTACCCGTACGCCGAGCCGGACAACGTCACCGCCGAGATCTGGCAGCTCGCTTCGGGATTCCGGTTCCGCCTCGCCGGGGGGTACGCCTATGTCGCCAACAACGGGGGCCAGTCCTTCGGCAACCCGCCGATTCACCCCGCGACGCTCGTCGAGCTCCTGCGGGGGGCGTACGTCGGCTACCTCTGGCGCCCCCCCGAGACCGAGGCGACTTATCGCGCGCTCCGCGCGGGCCTCCACGAGGCGCACATCGACGATTTCGTCATGACGATGCACGGTGCGGACCCCGGCCTCGTCCGAGCCGAAATGACTGCCGCCCTCGGACGCCGACCGGTCGCCGTCGGGGGCGTCCTCGTCTGGTACGACGTGCCACGCGATCTGGCGAGGATGGCGCGAGCGGCGCATTGATCCTCCCGGGGCGACGTCGGGCCCGCCCGGTGCTCAGTGGACGTGGAAAGGACGCAGAAGACCGGAGCCGGCGAGGACGGCGATCTCGGTGCCGAGCGCGAGGAACGGCCCGAAGGAAACCCGTGTCGCCAGGCGGGCGCGTCCCACCGCGATCAGTCCGATCCCGACCGCCGCGCCGAAAAAGCAGGCCAGGAAGAAACCCGCGAGCACATATCCGACTCCGAGCCAGCCGAGCGAAAGCCCGAGAACGGGAGCCAGCCGGACGTCGCCGAAGCCAAGCAGGCGCGGGCTGGCGGCGTTGATCGCGAAGAACAGGCCGAACCAGGCCGCGGCGCTGCATACCGCGATGATGAGCCGGTGCCAATCGCCGGTTTCAACCGACGCGACGAGAACGAGCACGCCGACCGTGACCGTCACGACGTAGACGATCCGCTTCGGCAGAACCTGGCGTTCGAGGTCGATCGCCGCCAGCACGATCAGTCCGGCGGCGAGGACCACGTAGGCCGGCAACGGCCAGACGACTCCGAAACGCGCCGCGGTCCCGGCGAAAAGGCCCGCAGTGAGGGTCTCGACGATCGGGTACTGGGCGGAGATCGGCGCCCGGCAGCTCCGGCACCGCCCCCGGAGCACGAGATACGACACGACGGGAATGTTGTCGAACCAGGCGAGCGTCGCTCCGCAGGCCGGACAGCGCGAGCGGGGCTCGACAATCGACTCGCCGCGGGGCACCCGGTAGATGACGACGTTGAGGAACGACCCGATGACGAGGCCGAAAAGGCCGAGTCCCGCGACGAGGGCAGCGAACACGATCCGTCAGCCCTCCTGATCCCGACGCCCAGCACATACGACGGGTTCAGCCCGGCTTCGGCGAACTCCGCCGCACGCCGGCCGCCGCGGCGTGCCCCGCTGCACCTCCCGATTGCCACTCATCCGCGGCCGCGACTCCGATCGCTCGGTCGGTCCGGTTCGCGCGCCACTAGGACGTGTACGTGAAGATCGGTAAGTACTGGCTCGTGCCCCCTGCCGTCGTCACGGTGATGTAGTACGTCGGCACCTGTTTCCCCCACGGTGGAGACACGGTGATCGTCGAGGACGTGATCGCCGTCGGCGTGGCGCTCAGGACCCTGTCGCCGCTGAGGACCGTGCCGTTGTTCTCCGGGGTGAAAGCGACCGTCGCGCCGGTCAGGAACCCTGTTCCGAGGATCGTCACCGCCGTACTCGTCGAACCCGACGTGGGCGAGATGGACGAACAGATCGGGATCAACGGCGTATAGGTGAAGACGCCGTTGTTGCCGGTCGCGCTCGTTCCCGCGGACGTCGTCACCGTCACGAAGTAGCAGAAGTTTGTCGAACTGCCCTGGCAGAACGAGCCCCCGACCACCCCCGGCGAGACCGCGGTGATCGTCGTGGAACTGTTCACCGTCACGTACTGGGAAGCGAGGACCGTTCCGCCGGTCACGACGGCGCCGTTCAGTTCCTGGACAAATTGGACGGTCGCGCCGGTGAAGAAACCCGCCCCGGTGATGGTCACCGCGTCACCGCCGGCGATCGTACCCGTGGCGGGACTCAGACCGGTGACCGTCGGAACCACCATCGTGTTCGTGAAGACGTCGTTGGCGCTGTACGCGCTCGTCCCCGATGGCGTCGTGACGGTCACGTAGTACATGGACCCTTCGATCGTCGCAGGCGCCACCGCGGTGATCGACGTCGACGAATTCACTGCCACGCTCGAGGCCGACAGCACCACGTTGTCACTGGTGGGGGCACTGCCGGACTCCTCCACGAAGTTGACGGTGGCGCCGGTGACGAACCCGGTCCCCGTAATTGTCACCGACGTGCCACCACTGATCGAGCCTGACGCGGGATTGATACCGGTGACAGTCGGCACGGTCGGTGACCACAACCAGCTGTCCGTGATCATGCCGGTGCCGCAATAGAGGTAGCAGGGCTCAGACGAGGGCGCGCTGACGCCCGCGGGGTAGTCGTCATAAGAGACGACCGCCTGGAGGTACGGACTCGCCGCGCACGTGAGGGCGGGGACTCCGTCGAGACAGGCCGAGAACGTCACGGTCCGGGTGCTCGCGCTCGTCGGGTTCCAAGCCGTGCTGCACCAGACGTCCATCGAGACGCCATCCGTCGTCAGCTCGGACTTCGGTCCGCTCCCCCAGCAGTAGCTCGGCGGGGAAGCGTTCAGGGTCTGGGCGAGCAACGTACTCGTGTTGCCCGTCGGTGCGCTCGGAGAGTCATACGCGTAACGGATGCTGTTGATCGCCAGATCGGTCGCGCTTCTCGCCGCGTACTGCTCCGATCGAACCGACTGGAAGATCTGGGAGCTGCGCAGGTCGCCGGTGAGGTCGGTTGTCAATACGGCGACGACCATCGCCCCGACAACCAAGAAGACGAGTGCCAGTACGAGGATCGACCCGGATTCGTCGCGTCCGCAAGTCCGCGGATCGCGAGCGGATCTCCTCGACCCGCGCCCACGGCCGTGGAGCCATGTCCTTCGCACGTCGCTCACTGCATCACCCATCGCCTCGTGTATCTCACATCACCACTCAGTTGACCATCACGATCTGCGACCAACTCAGGCTCCGTCAGTCGGTGAGAACGACGCACTCGTCCCGCTAATCAACGTCCCGCTCGAGGCCGTCAGGGTATAGGGCGTGCCCGCGGTGCCGGTGAATGTGCAGCCTGTCACCGTCACGACGCCCGATGACGCCGTCAGGCCCCCACATGACGACAACGTCCCGCCCGAGGCCACCAAGGTGATCGCCGACGAGAACGAAGTCACCACGTAGCCGCTCTCGTTCTCCACCTTCACCACGGGCTGGGTCGAGAAGGCCGCTCCCGACACCCCCGCCACCGGTGAAGTGGTGAAGACGAGCTTGTACGCTGTGATGCCGCTGGCCGTCGGTGTAAAGGACGCACTCGTCGCCGACGTCAGCCCCGTGTATGACGCCGTCAGGGTGTAGCTCGTGCCTGCGGTGCCGCTGAATTTGCAGCTTGACACCGTCACGACGCCCGATGACGCCGTCAGGCCCCCACACGACGACAACGTCCCGCCCGAGGCCGTCAAGGTGATCGCCGACGAGAACGAAGTCACCACGTTGCCGTAGGCGTCCTCGACGGTCACCTTCGGCTGGGTCGAGAAGGTCGCTCCCGTCCCCGCCGCCACTGGTGAGGTGGTGAACACGAGCTGGGTGGCGGTGCCGGCGGTGACGTTGAACGCAGAGCTGTTGGCCGCGGTCAGGGACCCGTCGGTGGCGTGCAGCTCGTAGCCGACACCGGCGGTGTTGATCTCACAGCCGGTGAAGCTGATGA
>JBEKCO010000011.1:0-45050 GCA_050014835.1 Acidimicrobiales bacterium | reverse complement strand
ATGACCAGCAAGTACAGCGCGGCGCCGGTCCTCACCGCGACGCAGGCGCAGCTGTTCACCGCGGAGAACACCGCGACAGCTAACGTGCTGCAGAAGATCATGACGCCGATGCAGGCGCTCAAGTACATCGACACACAGGCGAACGCTTCGAGCTAGAAGCGATCATCCCGCACGTTGGGGGCAGCCCGGTTTCGCGACCGGCTGCCCCCAATTGCGTGTGCGGGCCGGCGGAGGAGCAGACTGCTGATATGCGGGCTTTCACGCGGGAGGCGACGATGTCGCGCGCCGATGTTCCGGGCGCAGCGCCCCAGCGCCGGCGACGTTCTCCGCAGCGGCGGGCGATGCGGCTTGGTCTAATCTTCGTCAGCCCGTGGATTATCGGCTTCCTCCTCTTTTTTGCCTATCCCTTTTTCGCCACCGTCTACTACAGCTTCACGAACTTCAACGGCGTCGGCGCCGCGCACTGGATCGGATTCGCCAATTACGTGAGCCTGTTCCACGACTCGTTGTTCAAGACGTCGCTGTTCAACACCTTCTACTACACGGTGATTGAACTGCCCCTGTCTACGGTCGCCGCGCTCGGCCTCGCGCTGCTGCTCAATATGAATGTGAGGGGCCGGGCAATCTACCGGACGATCTTCTACATCCCCTCGATCGTGCCGATGGTCGCCTCGTGCATGATCTTCGTCTGGCTGTTCAACCCGGCCACGGGGATCGTCAACGACCTCCTTACCGACGCGCACCTGCCGTCCCCGGACTGGTTTTTCTCGGTGGCCTGGTCCAAGCCGTCGTTCATCCTGCTTGGACTGTGGGGACTTGGTCAGCCGATGGTGATCTACCTGGCGGGACTGCAAGGGGTGCCGAAGGAGATGTACGAAGCCGCCTCGCTCGACGGAGCTGGCTCGTGGCGGCGGTTGCGCTCCATCACTCTGCCGATGATCAGCCCTGTCATCTTCTTCAACGTCATCCTGCAACTCGTGCTGTGCATCTCGTACTTCACGCAGGCGCAGGTGATCGAGGCCAACGACATCGGCGGACCCGGCACCTCGACATGGTTCTACGTGCAGTACCTCTACGAGCAGGCCTTCGTGTACCTCAAGCTCGGCTACTCGTCGGCGATGGCGTTCTTCTTGTTCGTGATCAGCGCCGGCATCATGGTGGTCCTGTTCCGCTCCTCCGCGCGCTGGGTCTACTATGCGAACGAATAGGAGAACGAATAGGAATTGGTCGACGCGCGCCGCGGGGCGCAGCGCCAGCAAGCACGCGGTGCTGATCGTCGTCAGCGTGCTGCTCGGTTTCCCGATCTTTTGGATGGTCCTCACCTCGTTGAAGACCGACCCGCAGTCGCTCGCCTCGCCGCCGCTCTGGTGGCCGCACCCCTTCGTCTGGCGCAACTACCCCGAAATGCTCTCGGCCGTGCCTTTCTGGCGATTCGTGTTGAACACGCTGATGTACGCCGGGGTGACCATCGTCGGGGTGTGTTTCTCGAGCAGCCTGGTCGCATACGGCTTCTCACGCCTTCGCTGGCGGGGGCGCGACGTCCTGTTCCAGGTGATGGTCAGCACGCTGCTTATCCCCTTCTTCGCCACGCTTATCCCGCTCTTCACCATGTACAAGCAGTTCCACATGGTGGGCTGGTACCTGCCGCTGATGGTCCCGACCTTCCTCGGCAGCTCGGTCTTCAGCACCTTTCTGCTGCGCCAGTTCTTCATGACGATCCCGGAGGAGCTTTCCGACGCCGCCAGGGTGGACGGGGCGAACGAGCTGACGATCTATGGCCGGATCATCATGCCGATGGCGAAGCCCGCGCTGGCGACGGTCATCCTCTTCCAGTTCATCTACTGCTGGAACGACTTCATCGGCCCGCTCATCTACATCAACAACCAGGTTTGGTACCCGCTTTCAATGGGACTGAACTTGATCCTCGGCACCTATACGACCAACTGGCCCTGGGTGATGGCGGCCGCGTCGGCGGCCACGGCGCCGATCATCATCCTGTTCTTCTTGACGCAGCGCACTTTCATCCGGGGCATCGCCATCCAGGGCACGGGGCTCAAGGGATGAGGTCGGCTTCGCTCCGGGAAGACGTAGTCCGGGCGTCAGGTCCGCCCGCGGCCGCGATGAAGAGGATCGTGGCGGCGCTGCGCGCCGTGTTCAACTTCCTCGAGCTCAATCTCGTGCTCGTGGTGGCCTGCCTGCCGGTCGTCACGGTGCCCCTCGCCTGCCAGGCCGCCACGGTCAGCCTCGAGCGGTGGCGGGCGGCGGGGGAGGACCGTGTCGTGCGGGAATTCGTCGCCGCTTTGCGGTCGCGCCCGCCGCTGCGCGCGACGCTCAGTGCCGGCATGCCCTTCGTGGTGGCGGCGATCGCCGTCGAAGAGGTGCACTTCTTCTTCCGTGGCGGCACGGCTGGCAACTGGGTGAGCCTCGGTTTCGGCGTCGCCGCGCTGCTCGGCGCGCTCGCCAGCATCGGCTACGTCCTCCTGCTCGGGGCGCGTCTTCCTCTCCTAGCACCAACCGACCTCTGGTACTTGTCGGTGCAACTGGCGGTACGGAACGTTCTGCTCACCGGCCCCCTGTTCGTAGGGGAGTTCGCGGCGGCGGTGTTGCTGCTGCTGCTCAACCCGGCGCTGGCGCTGATTGGAGTGCCGCTCGGCCTGTTGTGTCTCGTCAGGTCGACCGCCGATCTCGGGGTGCGCCGCAGCGGCCTCGACCGGTTGCAAGGAAGCTGAGATGACGCGGCGGCGCATGGCACCTCCCGCACGCGTGATCGCGCTCAACGACGACGCCCTCGAGTTGCGCGTCGAGGTCGGCTCCGACGGTGTCGCCCGTCTCGCCCGCCTCGCCGCCGCGTCGGGCGACCGAGCGCCGGGCGATCGACCCGGCTGGGCCGAGCTGGAACCGGTCGGCGTCGCCGCGGGCCTCCCCCTGATCGACGTCGTGACGACGGGTAGCGGCCGGGCACGCACGGGCCGGCGCTATGTCGAGTCGGCGACTGGCGGCCGGATGCGCTACCTGGGCCACGAGCAGCGCGAGGAGGGCCCGTGGCGGGAGCTGCGCGTGCTGCTCGAGGATCCCGAGACGTCGTTACGTGCTGAGTGCTCGTACCGGGTCCTTGTCGGGGGCGGGACGCTGCGGGCGATGACCAGGCTGAGAAACGCCGGTCGCGCGGCGGTGAGCGTCGAGTCGGTGACCTCCCTTGTCGCGTCCGGCATCGAAGGTCCGGCGGGGGCGCTCGGCGAGGTCGACCTGTGGTGGGCGGAGAGCGACTGGCTCGGCGAGGGCCGCTGGCAGCACCGACTCTTTCGGGACGCCGTGCCGGACCTCAACCGTCGCGTGCACGGGGGCGATTCGCGGGCGATGTTCGGGCTGACGAGCGAGGGCAGCTGGTCCTCTGGCGGCTTCCTGCCGATGGGCGCGGCGGTGAACCGGCGGACCGGCCACGCCTGGCTGTGGCAGATCGAGCACAACGGCGCCTGGCACTGGCAGGTCGGCGAGCACAGCTCGACAAGCGGCGAACACACGGGCCATCAGGCACGCGCCGACTGCACGCCCCGCGGCTACGTCGCCCTGCTCGGCCCGACCGACGCCGAACACCACTGGCGCCTCGTGCTCGAACCGGGTGAGTCGTTCGAGACGGTCCCGGTGGCGGTCGCCCTGAGCGGAGACGGGCTCGAGGGCGCCGTCGCACGGCTGACGCGGTACCGGCGGGTGGCGCGACGCGCGCATCCCGACCACAAGCGCCTCCCCGTGATCTTCAACGACTACATGAACACCTTGATGGGCGACCCGACCACGGACCGCTTACTGCCTCTCGTCTCCGCCGCGTCGAGCGTCGGGGCTGAGGTGTTCTGCATCGACTCCGGGTGGTACGCGGAGCTCGGGCAGTCGTGGTGGGAGACCGTCGGTGCTTGGCGGCCGTCGGCTAGCCGTTTCCCGAACGGCATTGTCGAGGTGCTCGACGCCATCCGCGCCCACGGAATGGTCCCCGGGCTGTGGCTCGAGCCCGAGGTGGTCGGCGCGCACAGCGCCGTAGCGAGCTCGCTTCCCGAGGAGGCGTTCTTCGTGCGCAGCGGCGAACGCGTGGTCGAACAGGGCCGCTACCACCTCGACCTCCGCCACCCGGCGGCGCGCCGACACCTCGACGAGGTGGTGGACTTCCTCGTCGCCGACCTCGGGGTTGGCTACCTGAAGCTCGACTACAACCTCGACGTCGGGCCGGGGACCGACGCTGGCGGCGTGACCGAGGGAGTCGGGCTGCTCGGGCACAACCGGGCGTTGCTCGACTGGCTCGACGCGATCCTCGACCGGTACCCCGGCCTCGTGATCGAGAACTGCGCCTCGGGAGCCATGCGCGCCGACTTCGCCATGCTGTCGCGCCTGCAGTTGCAATCGACGAGCGACCAGCAGGACTTCCTGCGCTACGCGCCGATCTCAGTCGCCGCGCCGATGGCGATCACGCCCGAGCAGGCGGCCAGCTGGGCTTACCCCCAGCCGGAGTGGAGCGACGACGAGATCGCCTTCGCCCTTTGCAACGCCCTCCTCGGTCGCGTCCACCTTTCCGGCCACCTCGACAAGATGAGCGGGTTGCAGCTGGCGCTCGTCGCCGCGGCGCTCGAGGTCTACAAACGGATCCGGTCCGCGCTCGCGCGCGCCGTGCCGTTCTGGCCGCTCGGCCTGCCGCGCTGGACCGATGCCTGGCTCGCGCTCGGCATGCGCGCCCCGGAGGCGACCTACGTGTTGGCCTGGCGGCGCGGGCACTTCGCCGGCGGGTCGCCGTCCGACGAGCGGACGAGCCCGGAGCGGATGGTGCTGCCGGTGTCGCACCTGCGCAATACGCACGTGGCCAGCGAGCTGCTCTACCCTGTACTTGACGGCGCGGCTGTGCGCTGGTCTCACGCGCTCGGAGAGCTCACCGTCGAACTGTCGCGCGTACCCTCGGCCTGCCTCGTGGAGCTGCGCCCCCGCTGAGTGGCGGCGAAGGGTGCCGGTTCCTGCCGATGCGCAGAAGCAAGGGCGTGATCGCGCTCGACCAGCTGAGCCGTGAACTGCCGGACATGGTCTCCGAACTGGAAGCCCTGTCCTCCGCGAATCGCCGTCAGATCACTTCGTCGCGATGGCCCGCTTCGCCGAGATTGTCGCTGGCCTGGTCCCCGGCTATCCCGCCGCCAAGCAGGCAGGGGTGATCATCGACAGTTGTGTCGATGAGGCCGGCGAGACCGTGCGCCGCGTAGCGCCGCAGCCAGTCGTGCGCGGTCTGACGAGCCACCTTGTTGCGGCGGGCGACGTCAGTGACGCTCGCGCCGTCGAGAACCTCCTTCATCGCCTGCAGGCGCTGTTCCATCACACCGAGCTCCACGAGCACGAAGGGCCTCCTCCGGTCTGCCGAGACGAACTCGAACAAGTGAAGGAGGTGGCGGACCTGAAGTGGTGGATCTCGAGGAAGCGAAAGTGTCAGGCAGGTACCGGAGTCACTGTCGCCCAGGTGCCGGACCCGCGTCCTACAAGTGTCAGCCAGCTACCGGAGCCACGGTGTCAAGGATGAACCGGAGTTGCACACGCCGGCTCGGTCCGCGCGCTGACAATCCGCCGGCATCCGGCGTTTAGACGCTCTGCTTATCACACGCTCCAGGTCGTTGACCTGGGATGATTCAGCGGACCTGACGGGATTTGAACCCGCGACCTCCGGCTTGACAGGCCAGCGTGCACTCCAGGCTGCACCACAGGTCCTCGTTCGCCGCTCCTCGGATCACCTTGGCGGTACACCAACGGCGAGCGGGAACGCCCGCTGATCCTAGGCCAAAGTGCGAACAGGGAATTCAACGCAGCGTGGACCAGGATTCGCCCGCTTCATAGGTAGGCGCGGGCAGTCGTCCCACCCGAGACGAGCGATCGCGAGCGGTCCCGACCCGACAGGGTTCGGCTTGCCGGGTCTGCCCGTTGTGGGTCGATCGGTGTGACGCTGCCGGCGACGGAGTTCGCGACGTAGGGGTCGGTGACGTCGACGCCGTGGTGACCGACGGCGTCACGGAGCGACTGGCCGAAGTGCCAAACGCGAACAGAACCGCCGCTGAGGCCATGACGAGTACCGCCATCCGGCCTGTCCGCGGGAAGGCGGGTGCCGAGGAGATTCGCTCCCGCGCCGACCCGGTGATGCGATCCAAGCGCGCTTGAGCGTTCCCGCACGCCACGACCACGATCCGAACGACGCGTCCAAGGGCCGCGAGCACTGATGCGGCGATGATGAAACCGAACACCCCCCCTCGCGCTTCACCGGTCGAGGACGCGGTCGATATCGACGAGAACCGTGACCAGACGGTCGAGGTCGGCCGGCAATCGTGCGCAGGCCACCCCACCTGATTTCCGCTCACTGCCGCGTTTCGTACGCCGAAAGACGATCGTTCGGGATGGCCGCGAGGACATAATCGGTTAGCCGAGACGCGTCACCAGTACTGTCGGCCGCTCACGGGTTCGTTGTCTACACGGCGTACCCGAGAGGATCCTGGGTCGGCACCTGGCAGCCTCGACCATGTTTGATCGGAACCGCCTTGAAACATGGCTTCAAGGTTGTTTGCACAGTCGGCGACCTCTCCGCGCTCGGCGCGGTCACCGCGTCCTACTCCGGACCAGGATTGTCGGCACTGCCTGAGCAGATCGGCCTCTCCGCCCACCAAGCCGCTGGAATCCGTCGAGGCCCGTGTTCGGTTAAGGCGCATCGGTAAGATCTCGCCCGTGCAGACCCTGCCCGGAGCGGGTCTCGAACGGACCGGCTGGTCGGCACCTTCGTCCGACCGTGGGCGCATCGCGCGACTGCGGATCCTGCTCGATCCCGCCTCGATCGCGACGTTCGTCGTCGTCGCCGGCGCGACGGTTTTTGTCGTCGCCCAGTTGCATCCTGGACTCCTCTTCGGGCCGAACATGGACGTCGGCGGGGACAATGCGGGGTACGTCGTCGCCGTCAACTACTTCATCCACCAACTGCTCGCGCACGGCCTGCTGGCCGGCTGGGATCCGCAGTGGTTCGGCGGCTTTCCCCTCTATGTCTTCTACTTCCCGCTCCCAGCCGTGTTCGCCGCCGCCATCTCGCTGGTCACCTCCTACGCGGTCGCCTTCAAGATCGTCACGGTCCTCGGCACCGTGTTCCTGCCGCTCGCAGCGTGGGCCTTCGGTCGCCTCGCCAGCTTTTCTCGTCCCGTGCCCGCTCTCATGTCCGCCGCGGCCGTGCCGTTCCTTTTCAACTTCGCCACTCCGTCCCCGACCTTCAATTACACCTGGAATACAGACGGCGGCACGATCGCCTCGACGCTCTCCGGGGAGTTCTCGTTCAGCCTCGCCCTCACCCTCGCCCTCCTGTTCCTCGGCGTCTTCACCTACTCCCTGCGGACCGGCCGTTACCGCTGGCTCGCGGCCCTGGTTTTCGCCCTGACGCTGCTGTGCCATATCGTCCCGGGTCTCTTTGCTGGCGGGGCAGCAGCGATCATCACCGTCGCCCGCTGGGAACGGCGCGGAATAAGAACCCTCGTTATCGTCGGCGTGCTCGGTGCTCTCGTCGCGGCGTTCTGGTTGTTACCGCTCGTCGCCTACCTCGACTACTCCTCGTCGATGAACCTTGCGAGGGCCGGTGGTGTCTTCGCCCAGCTTTTCCCGGCCAACGGCGAACAGGCGGTGCAGTGGTTCGCTGCGGTCGGGCTTCTGGTCGCCGTCTGGCGGCGTCAGCGGATCGCGCTCGCCCTCGCGGCGATGGCCGGGGCGAGCGTCGCCGCGTTCTGCTGGCTCCCGTCGGAACTCGTCTACAACGGTCGTTGGCTGCCGTTCTGGTTCCTGACGACAGCCCTGCTCGCCGCCTACGCCGTCGGGGAGCTCGGGCGCACCGCCTTCTTGGCTATAGGCCGCGAACAGCTGAATGCGGCGCTTACCGGCGTCGTCGGCGCGGTGACGACCATTGGGCTCACCGCCGGCTGGCTGGGAGCTCTTTCGTTTTACACGCCGCCTTATGGCCATCAGAACCCCGTCGGTAGCTGGGCGGAGTCGACCTATTCCGGTTACCAGGCCAAACCTGGTTGGCCGGAGTTCCGCCGCGTCGTCGCGATGCTCGAGCGGGCCGCGGCGGTCCATGGTTGCGGACGACTCGACTACGAAAACGCGCCACTCGCCCTGAGCGTGCTCGGGTCGCCGCTCGTGCCGATGTCTTTCCCGCTCTGGACGAACGGTTGCATCGACACTGCCGAAGGCTCGATCTACGAGTCGTCGACATCGAACCACTTCCACTTCCTCGACCAAGCCGAGTTGTCGCTCCAGCCCTCGAACCCCGTCGTCGGACTCCCGTACCGCTCCCTTGACGTCGCCGACGGGATCCGGCACCTCCAGCTCACCGGCGTGAAGTACTTCCTCGCTGAATCGCCGGCGGTCGAGGCAGCCGCGGCACGCGACCCGGCGCTCGTGGAGGTCGCCTCGACGCCTGAGTCACCGGCCGTTGTCGAGTTCCAGTCCTCTCCAAACCTGCGCTGGGTTCTCTACCTCATCCGTGACTCGGCACTCGTCACGCCGCTCCGTTACGAACCCGTTGTCGAGAATGGCCTCACAAAGGCGCAGTGGCAGTGGACGACGGCCATCACCTGGTACCAGAACCCGCGCTACTGGCCAGTGCCGATCGTCGGGGACGGTCCGGCCTCCTGGCCCCACGCCAAGCCCGGCACGCTCCTGCTCCCCGCGGCGTCACGGCGGGTCCCGCCGACGACCGTGTCGCACATCGTCTACACCGATTCGACCATCAGCTTCCGAGTCGGCCGCCTCGGCGTCCCCGTCCTCGTGAAGGTGCCCTACTTCCCAAAATGGACAGCCTCAGGTGCCTCCGGGCCCTATGAGGCGACGCCGAACCTCATGGTCGTCGTACCCCATTCCTATGATGTCGTCCTGACCTACGGGACGACGCTGGTCGACTGGGTCGGCGGGATCGCCTCCGGCCTCGGCATCATCGGACTCGCGGCGGTCGCGCGATTCAGCCCGGCCGCGCCACCAGCGGACGGTGCCGATCCGGCCCCTGCGGGACCATTACCTGTGCGGGATTCCTCCGATCAGACCGACGGCGAGGATTTGCCGCTCAGGGGGGCTTGACCGACCCGTTCGCGGTGAGCGATTGAGGCATCGTCGCCGCCGACGAATCGAACTCGTTCGACCTGGCGTGGGATTCCCTCGGTCTCGCCGCACGGATGGTTCGACGCCCTGGCACCCCCAACGGGATTCGAACCCGTGTTTCCGCCTTGAAAGGGCGATGTCCTCGGCCGCTGGACGATGGGGGCCGGTCCTTGCGGGCGTGCGGAGATTACCAGTGCGCCTCGCAGCCGCGTCACGGGTCCGGTCGTTGCGGCGTGCCGTCCCAGCGCAGGCCGCCCGGGGGGTCGCCCCAGGGATCGTCGGGGGTCGCATCGTCGGCCGTCGGAGCCGTTGGGGGCAGCAGCCCGGCGAGCGAGTCGACGACCAGTGACTCGAGGTACGTGAGGTAGTCGTAGCAGAGCCAGTCCGAGTATCTCGGGTCGGCCTCGTCCGGCTCGGTCATCTCCTCGGTGACCCCGAGTGACGCGCCGATCACAATCCGCAGGTCGTTCAGCGCGGCGAGCCACGCCCCGAGCTGATCGTCGCTGAGGTGCGTTGCCGAAGCCGTCGTGGCGAGGATCTCGAGCGCCTCTCGGTGATGTTCGACGAGGTCGGCGCGCACGAGGCTCACATAGCTCGCCTCGGCCGCCGGATCTGTCGGGTAGGCCGCGGGGAACAGTCGGCGCAGAGCCTCGGGTAGATCTTCGTCGGCGCCGCCGACGCGTCCGAGAGCTCCTGCGAGCTGGGTCGGGATCGTCGCGAGCAGGGCGCGCTCGTCGGGGGAGAGCGCCAGGTCGAACCCGTCGCCATTCCGTACGAGGACGGGCCGGGGTTCGGGAGTGTTCAACTCTGGTGCTCGAGGGTTGCCCACAAACCGTGGCGGTGGAGACGGGCGACGTCGAGCTCGGCGCGTTCGCGCGGACCCGAAGCGACGACGGCTCGGCCCTTGCGATGGACGTCCAGCATCAGGCGGGTGGCCTTGGCGAAGGAGTAGCCGAACAGCTTCTGGAAGACGTAGGTGACGTAGCTCATGAGATTCACCGGGTCGTTCCAGACGATGACGAGCCAGGGCCGGTCAACTCTCAGTTCCTCACCACTGACCGGTGCGACGTCGACCGCAGGGCCAGCTCCCACCGTGGCTAGTGGCGGCGGGCCGTCTCGAAGCGATAGCCGAGGCCGCGGATCGTTGTGATGAGCTTGGGTTGCGAAGGGTTGACCTCGATGTGGGCGCGCAACCGCTTGACGTGAACGTCAAGCGTCTTCGTGTCGCCGACGTAGTCGGCGCCCCACACCCTCGAGATGAGTGTGTCTCTGGTGAGGACACGGCCCGCGCTGAGGAGCAGCTGCTCAAGAAGCTCGAACTCCTTCAAGGGCAGGGCGACTTCTTCGCCGCGCACGGTGCACTCGTGCCGGTCGAGGTCGAGCGTGACGTCGCCGACCTCGAGCACGTTGCGCTGTGGCGTATCGGGCTGGGACGACGGCACCCGATCCGGGGCGGCGCGGGCGGCCCCGTCGGGTTCCGTCCGCGGGGCGCGCCGGAGCACGGCGCGCATGCGCGACACGAGCTCGTGCAGGCGGTAGGGCTTCGCCACGTAGTCGTCGGCCCCGACCTCGAGGCCGACGACCGTGTCGATCTCGGTCGACTTCGCGGTGACCATGATGATCGGCACCGCAGAACGGGCCCGGATCGTCCGGCACACGTCGAGCCCGGAGATCTTCGGCAGCATGATGTCGAGCAGGATCAGATCGGGTTCGCTCTCCTCGAAACGCTCGAGCGCCTCGGCGCCGTCGCGGGCGACCGTGATGGCGAACCCTTCGCGCTCGAGGCCGATGACGAGCGCGTCGACGAAGGACTCCTCGTCCTCGGCGAGGAGGACCTCGATGGGCTTCACGCCCGGCCCGGCCTTGTCAGAACCTTCCCCGGCGATCATGTGTCTCCTCTGCCTTGCAAGGGGAGCCGGAGCGTGAACGTCGAGCCCTCCCCCTCGCGCGACTCAACGCTGACACTCCCGCGGTGGCTGTTGGCGACGTGGCGGACGATCGAGAGGCCGAGGCCCGTCCCGCCCGTCGAGCGGCTCCGTCCGTGGTCGACGCGGTAGAAGCGCTCGAAGATCCGCTCGAGGTCGCGGGTCGGGATCCCCAACCCCTTGTCGGAAACGGCGACGACGATGTCGTCGCCGTCGACGGTCCCCGTGAACTCGACGATCCCGCCCTCGTACGAGAACTTCACCGCGTTCTCGAGCAGGTTGTAGAGCGCCGAGGTCAGCTGGCGTCGGTCGCCGAGCACCGCCACGGGTGGCGATGGCTCGACGAGCTTGATCTCGACGTCCCGTTGCTCGGCCGCGGCGTGGACGCGTTCGGCGGCTTCGGCCATGACGAGGTTGACGAGCACGGGTTCGCGTGGCGGCGACTCCTCGTTCTCGATGCGCGAGAGGTCGAGCAGGTCGTCGATGATGCGCGAGATACGAAACGCCTCGGAGTGGATCCGTTGCGCGAGACGCCGAGATACCTCGGGTTCGGTTTCGGCGAGGAGCGTCTCGGCGAGGAGGCCCAGCGCGCCCATCGGTGTCTTCAGCTCGTGGCTGACGTTGGCGACGAAGTCGCGACGTACTTCCTCGAGCCGTCGCCGCTCCGAGACGTCGTCGATGATCGCGATGACTCCGAGTGTGCGCTGGCCGTTGTCGATGCTCTGGGTGCGGACCGACAGCGTCCGGCGCGGCGGACCGTAGAGCTCGAGGGTGCGCTCCTCGGAAGCACCGGGGGTGGTGGAGGCGAGCAGGTCGTCGACGGCCTGGGCGGCAAGGGCGTCGCCATGGCGGCTACCCATCAGCGCGACGGCGCGGCTGTTGCGGAAGACGAGGTCGCCGTGTTCGTCACAGACGATCACCGCCTGGGCGAGGGAGTCGAGGACGCGGCGCAGCCGGATCGCGTCGGCACTGGAGTCGGCGACGGTTTCGGCGGCGTGTTCCGTCGCGCGCTCGACGTGACCGAGCGCGTCCTCGATCCCTTTCGGGTCCATCGGTAGCGGGTCCGCGCCGAGCCGGTCGCCGAGCGAGACTAGGCGCTGCTTCAGCGCTTTCACCCCGCGACGGCGTCCGATCGCGTACGCCGCGCCGGTGAGGACGACGGCGACCCCGGCTGCGATCGCGACATCCGGGGCCGTCACGCGCAGCTCGGCGATCACGGGAGCCGCCGGGGAACGGGCACGCCTCCAGCATTGCAGTTCGGCGGACGATTTCCGGGTCTGAACATGAAATATCTTGAAACAACATGAAACCGAGTGTAAGGTGACGGCCGCGCGACGGACCCCCCCGCATCACCCGGGGCCGAGCCGCCGCCGCTCGTCGGGACCGCCCGGCCGTCCGGCTGTCGAGGCCGGACCTCGTGACCGCCAATCCGAGGAGGTGCACCGTGTCGACGGTCCTCGTCACCCTGTTCGAGCGCTTCAGCGAATCCGGGGCGCTCTCCCTCGACCCGAACGCCGGCGGCCTGCCGGGGAGCGGAACCCTGCAGGATCTCGTGAACGGGATCGGATTCTGGGGGCTGCTCGCGGCTCTCGCCGGTTTGGTCATCGGCGCCGCGACGTGGGCGCTCGGAGCGCACACGAACAACTACCAGAACACCTCCACGGGTCGACGCGCCGTGCTCGTCTCGGCTGCTGCTGCGCTCGTCATCGGCGCGGCGCCGACGCTTCTCAACTTCCTTTTCAGCGCCGGCCAGGGTCTGCACTGAGCCGTGGGCGATATCTCCACGATCACCGTCGCCGTCGGGCACGGCTCGATCCTCGGAGGGATCATCTCGTTCAGCGTCGGCGCGCTCGTCAACGGATTGCTCAACGGCGTCACGAGCTGGATCGAGAGCGGGACGGCAATGCTGCTCGCGGCGTTCGGCCATGCGCTCGAATCGACGACGAGTTCTCCGCTCGGCAATGGCTTCGGCACGGAGTTCAGCGTCGTGTGGAGGATCGGCGCCGTCCTCACGCTGCCCTTCCTCCTCCTCGCGACGATCCACGCCGTCGTCCGGCAGGATCTCAGCCTGATCACGCGGGCGGTGTTCGTGAGGCTGCCGTTCGCCGTGCTTTTCGGGGTTGTGGCCGTCGCGATCGTCACCCAGGCGCTCGTCGTGACCGATCAACTGAGCTCGACCTTGCTCGCCACCGCCGGGCATCCCGCCCGTGTCGAGATCGACCAGCTGGTCGGGGCGTTCACTCCCGGGTTCGGCGGCCTCACCCTGTCCGGGTTTACCGGCGTCCTGCTCGCGCTCCTTGCCGCCGCGGTGGCGTTCATCCTCTGGGTGGAGCTGATCGTCCGCTCGTCGGCGGTGGCGGTCGCGACCCTCTTCATCCCCATTGCGCTCGCCGGTCTCGTGTGGTCGGCGACGGCTCACTGGGCGCGTCGGATCGGCGAGACGCTCGCCGCGCTCGTCCTGACGAAGCTCGTCATCGCCGGTGTCCTCGCGTTGGCGGCGCTGTCGATCGGGGAGGCCTCCGGGCTCGGCGGCGTTATCCAGGGCATCGCGCTGCTGGTTCTCGCGGCGTTGTCGCCGTTCACGCTGCTGCGCCTGATCCCGGCCGTCGAGTCGGGTGCCGTGTCCCATCTCGACGGTCTCGCACGGCGCGGAATTCGCGCCGGAGCCGCCGCCGCGACTTTCGTCGCCGGATCGGGAGGCATCTTCGCCGCTGACGTCGCGACGAGCGGTGACGCGGGCGTGGGATTCGCGCGAGGGGCGCAACTCGGAGGGGCGGAGTACCTGGCCACGGTCGCGCAGGTTCGCGAGGAGATCGCCCAGCGTGACGCCTCGGCTGTTTCTTTCGACACCGGCTCGCCCGAGCCGCCGTCTGGTCCCGAGGGAGACGATGCCTGACGAAAGCGAACGGTTCCGGTTCGGCCCCCGCGACCGCAGCGGCCTCATCGCCGGGGCACGCACGGCCCAGGTGGCCGTCGTCGCCGGTGCGCTCGTCCTTTCCGTCGTCGTGCTCCGCGCGCTGCGCGGACCCGTCCGCGGGGTGGTCGCGTTCTCCATCGTGCTCGCCGCGGTCGGGTCGGTGACCTGGCCGGTCAACGGGCGGACGCTCGACGAATGGGTTCCGGTCGTCGTCCGTTTCGTCGCGGCGCGGTTCTTGGGAGAGCACCGGGACGCGGTCGCCGTCCACCGCCGCGGCGACGGCCGGAGGGCACCGTCGGTGTTCGGCGCTTTCGAGGTGTTCGAGGTCGCGACGCACTCCGCAGGACCGATCGGCGTCGTGCGGGACCGGCGGTACGGGACGCTTACCGCGATGGTCGCCCTCGGTGGCGAGTCGTTCGCGCTGCTCGGCGAGACCGAGCGGGCGCGCCGGATCGACGGCTGGGCGAGCGTGCTCGCCGGTGTCGCCCGCGACGCCGGTTCGGTCTACCGGCTGCAGTGGATCGAGCGGACGGTTCCTGATCTCGGCGACGCGCTGCTCGCCCATCTCGAGGCGGCCGTCGAGGTGTCGGGCGGCTTCGATCCGGCGGTATTCGCCGCCCAGCGCTCGTATCGCGAGCTCCTCGCGGCCGAGTGTCCCCGGATGCTCGCCCACGAGCTCTATCTCGCGCTCAGTGTGCGCAGCGCGCGCCGCGGACGCGGCGCGCAAGGACCGGGCGCGGCGCTGCTCGAGACGGAGATCACCCTTCTTGACGAGCGCTGCCGACGCGCGGGGATCGAGGTGGGCGGTGTACTCACGGGTCCCGGCGTGGCGACGGCGCTGCGCCGTGGCTTCGACTCCGTGCCCTCGACGAAGCCGGCGGAGTGGGCGTGGCCGGTCGCGGTCGAGTCGAGCTGGACAACGCTTCGGACCGACGGGATGTGGCACGCGACGTTCTGGATCGCGGAGTGGCCGCGGCACGAGGTCGGCAGCGACTTCCTCGTGCCGCTGCTCGTCGGCTCGGGCGAACGCCGCGCCGTGTCGGTCGTCATGGCGCCCGTCCCGCCGCTCCGGGCCGTGCGCACCGCCGAGCACGCCAGCACTTCCGGGGTCGCCGACGCTGAACTCCGCCGTCAGCACGGCTTCGCCCTCACGGCGAGGGTTCGACGCGAGCACGAAGCGGTCGTGCGCCGGGAGCACGAGCTCGCCGAGGGCCACGGCGCCTACCACTTCTCCGCCTACGTGACGGTCAGCGCACCGGGACCGGGCGAGCTCGACCGGGCCTGCCGCCGGGTGGAGCACGCCGCGGCCCTTGCGGGACTGGAGATGCGTCGCCTGTACGGTACGCAGGCCGACGCGTTCTGCTGCACGCTGCCCGTCGGCCGGGGATGCGGATGAAGCTGCCGGCGCACGAGGCGACGACGGCACAGCTCGGCGCGGTGTACCCGTGCGTGGCGACGCGCCGGTTGCCGGCGGCCGGCGTGCTCGTCGGGCGGGACGCGTTCGGCGGATGCTTCGTCCACGACCCCTTCGAGCTCTATCGGGCGGGGGTCGTCACGAACCCGAACATGCTCGTTCTCGGGCAGATCGGGCGGGGCAAGTCGGCGTTCGTGAAGACGTACCTGTTGCGCCAGGCGGCGTTCGGTCGGCGGATCGTGATCCTCGACCCGAAGGGCGAGTACCGGCCCTTTGCCAGGGCGCTCGGTGCCGAGCCGATCGCCCTGCGCCCCGGGGGCCCGGTCCGACTGAACCCGTTGGACGTGGCCCTGGCGGCGGGTGGCGATACTGCGGCGCAGTCGCGGATCTCGGTCGTGGCCGATCTCGCCAGCGCCTGCCTCGGCCGGCCGCTCGGCCCCGCCGAATACGCCGCGATCGAGCTGGCGCTCGACCGGGCCTACGGCGCGAGCGCGACCCCGACCCTTTCGACGGTGGTCGCGGCCCTCCTCGCCCCGCGACCCGAAGCGGCACGGGCGATTGGCTGCCGTGTCGCCGACCTCGCCGCCGACGGACGTGAGGTCGGCCTGGAACTCCGCCGGCTCGTCTCCGGCGAGCTGGCGGGGATGTTCGACGGCGCCACGTCGCCGGGGGTCGACCTGTCGGCCCGGGTCGTCGTCGTCGACCTCTCGCACGTCTACAGCTCCCCTGCTCTCGGCGCCCTCGTCACGTGCGCGGCGGCAGCGCTCGGGCGCATCTGGGACCAGCCCGGCACGGCACAGACCTTCCTCGTCATTGACGAGGGATGGGCGGTCGTCCACAACCCCGGCGCGGGGAGGTTCCTGCAGGCTTCGTTCAAGCTTGCCCGGGCCCGGGGGGTCGCCAACATCATCGTCGTCCACCGGGCCTCGGATTTCGCGGCGTCGGGTCCGGCCGGCAGCGAGGCGGTCCGCCTCGCCGAGGGTCTCATCGCCGACTGCGAGACGATCGTGTGCTACGCGCAGGCCGACGCCGAGGTTCCCGTGGCGGAGCGGCTTTTCGGGCTGTCGGACACCGAGTCGAGGCTGCTGCCGAAGCTCCGACGGGGGGTGTCGCTGTGGCGCGTCGGTACCCGGCCGTACCTGGTCGAACACCGCCTCGCCCCTGCAGAACGGGAGATCGTCGACACCGACGCCCGACTCGTCGCCGGCCGAGGCTTCCCGCGAGCGTGATCACCCGTCAGGGCGCGAGAACCCGTCGGTCCTACCCCGCGAGGTCCCTTCGACCGCCGGGGTCGAACCGGTCGGGTGGGCGCGGCGAGGCTCTCGTCGTCGTCGCCGTCGGCGGCCTGTCCGGGCTCTGCTGGGTCGTCGGGGGATGCGCGACGCTCGTCGCCGGTCACGGTTGGCACGACGTGCGGCCGAGCGCCGCCCTCGGTCTCCTCGTCGGCCTGGTCTGTCACCCGCGCACCCCCGAGGTGGCGTGGCCGCCGGCCATCCGGCGCCTCCTGCCGCCGGCGGGGGTTCTCTGGGCGGTGTTCGGCGTCGTCGGGCTCAGCTGCTGTCTTGGGGCGGGTCTCGTTCTCCGCAGGGTGCGGACCCGGCCGACCGGCACCCGGCGGCCGGTCGACGACGACGCGGTCTGGGCTCAGGGAGCGGGCCTGCGACCGCTCACTGTTCGAAGGCCCGGTGCCGGCCGCCTCGTCGTCGGGCGCGGCGGACGGGCTCTCCTCGCGGTCGAACGGGGCCACTCGTTGCTCGTCGTCGGGCCGACGCAGTCGGGCAAGACCTCGGGACTGGCGATCCCGGCGATCCTCGAATGGGAGGGCCCGGTCGTCGCGACGAGCGTGAAGACCGACCTCGTGCGTCACACCGCAAAGTGGCGAGGCTCGCTCGGCGACGTGCTCGTCTACGACCCGAGTGGTGCCACCGGGGCACCGGGAGCCGGTTGGTCTCCGCTCAGCGAAGCCTGCGACTGGTCCGGGGCGCGAAAGGTCGCCGCGGGTCTGTGCGCCGTGCAGCGGGCCGGGGGCGTACCCGAGGACGCGGCCTTCTGGATGGCGCTCGCCGAGAAGATGCTTGGCCCGATGCTCCTCGCCGCGGCGACGTCGGGTCGGTCGATGGCCGACGTCGTGGCGTGGATCGATTCCGGCGAGGTCGCCGCGGTGCTCGACGCCCTCGAGTCCGCCGGCGCCAGCGAGGCGTTGCGTGCCGCGCAGGCGAGCTTCTCGCGCGAGGAACGCCAGCTGAGCTCCGTGTACGCGACCGCCGAGACGCTCGTCGCCGCCTTCGCCGATCCCGCCGTCGCGGCCTCGACGGTTCGCCACGACATCACCGCGGCGCGGCTTCTCGACGGACCGGCGGGGACGCTGTTCCTCGTGGCGCCGGCGCACGAGCAGGAACGACTCCGGCCGGTCTTCGTCGCTGTCCTCCGGTGCATCCTCGAGGGCGCGGTCACGAGGGCATCGCGGGCGGGCCATCTTGACCCGCCGCTCCTCGTCGTGCTCGACGAGGCTGCCAACATCGCGCCGCTCGCCGATCTCGACGTGCTCGCCTCGACGGCGTCGTCCCACGGGATCCAGCTCGTCACCGTCTGGCAGGACTTCGCCCAGATCGAGGCCCGCTACGGGGGGCGCGCCGCGACGGTGGTGAACAACCATCGGGCCAAACTCGTCTGTTCGGGGATCGCCGACCCTTCAACCCTCGAGCAGGTGTCCCGGCTGATCGGCGACGAGCGGCAACCGGTCGAAACGCTGACCGTAGACCGGGCCGGTGCGGCGTCGACGACGCGCAGCCGGGTCGATCGCCGCCTCGCCCCGGCGGCGTGGCTGCGGCGGATCGAACCGGGTGAGGCCGTCCTTTTGTACGGGCACCTCGCGCCGGTGCGGCTGGCGCTGCGCTCCTACTACGCGGACGGCGAGTTGCGACGCCGGGCGGGTCTATCGGCGTCGGGTACTGGCCGGCGGGGTCGGCGCCACGGTCGGGACGTTCGCCACCGCTGGTCACGGCGGAACCGCCCGGGTACCGAACCGCCCCCGTGACCATGCCGCCCGCCGCGCCGGCCGGGTGCCGGGAACGCGCGCGGAAGGAGGGATCGCATGACAAGGTCCCTTCGAAAACAGGTCTCCAGCTGGTCTTTGATCGCGCCCGGTCACCGTCGGGAAGGATTCACGCGGCCGTCATCATGTGGTTACCTGGAGTTCTCTTGGGGTTCAAGTCGCCTATGTACGGTCTGGGCGGCGTGCAAAACCCCCTTCCACCAAAGGCGGCGACAGTGATTGAACGCGGTCGCGCTGTCGGTACAGCACTGCTCGAGGACACGGACGTCATGCACGCCCACCAGGTGTCGCTCGGGTTCGGACCGACGACGATCATGCAGGACATCAGCGTCGGATTCCCCAAGGGAACGATCACGGCGCTCATCGGCCCATCGGGGTCCGGAAAGACGACGTTCCTGCGCGCGCTGAACCGGATGAACGACAAGGTCCGCGACTTCTGGCATCACGGGCAGATCTCGCTCTACGACGACGAGATCTATGCCGATGCCATGGACCCGCTCGTGCTGCGCCGGCGCGTCGGCATGGTCTTCCAGCGACCGAACCCGTTCCCGATGTCGATCCTCGACAACATCGTCTCGGGGGTACGCGCCCACCGGATGGCGAAGCGGTCCGACATGCGTGACATCGCCGAGACCCGTCTCGCCGAGGTCGGTCTGTGGAGCCACGTCGCCGACCGGCTCAACGACTCGCCGTTCCGGCTCTCCGGGGGCCAGCAGCAGATGCTCTGCCTCGCCCGCGCCCTCGCCGTCGAGCCCGAGGTGCTCCTGCTCGACGAGCCGACCTCCTCGCTCGACCCGCGCTCCACGGAGGCGGTCGAGGAGCTGGTGCGGCGCCTCACCCCCGCCCTCACCGTGATCATCGTCACGCACGACCTGCACCAGGCCCGCCGCGTCTCGGACAACACGGTCTTTTTCTACGAGGGCCGCATGATCGAGACGGCGCCGACCGCAGCACTGTTCTCTCACCCCGAACGTCCCGAGACCGCTCGGTACATCGGCGGCGACGTCGATCCCAACGGGGTCAATGACCCGGGATCGACCCAGGTTCCAGGGGACCGGTGACGGAGCCGGATTCCTCTGGTGGCAACTGCCCCGCAGACCGCCCCCGGGCGGAGGACCGAAAGGAGCACCTAAGCGAGATGCGAAACGACGTAGGTACGACGAGGGCCAACGGCCCGCGCCGGCGGTTCGGCCGTGCTGGGATGATGGGCGTCGCAGCCATCACTCTCGCCAGCACGCTCGGTGTCGGTGTCATCTTCGCAACACCCGGCGGCGCGACGACGAAACACCCGTCGACGACGCACGTCACGTCGCACGCCGCCTCGGCGCCGACGATTACCTCGCTCGAGACTGAGCTGACGGCGCTGGAGTCGCAATCGGTCTCGGGGTCCGGAACGCTCACCGAAGCCGGCTCGTCGCTTTTCTACCCGCTCTGGGAGGAGTGGGCGGCGGCCAAGCCCCCCGTCGCGCTCAACGTCGCCGCCGGTGGTTCCGGCAAGGGCCAGTCCGAGGCGCTCAACGGCACGATCGATATGGGCGCGTCGGACGCGTTTCTGCCGAACTCGACCCTCGACGGAACGCCGGCCGTCCTCAACATCCCGGTCGTCGTGTCGTCCCAGGAGATCGTCTACAACCTCCCCGGCCTCCCGGCTAAGACGCACCTGAAGCTCAACGCGAAGATTCTTGCCGACATCTACAACGGCTCGATCACGACGTGGAACGCCAAGCCGATCGCCTCGATCAACCCCGGCGTGACGCTGCCGGACGCGACGATCGTCCCGGTCCGCCGTTCGGACTCGAGCGGTGACACGTTCCTGTTCACGTCGTACCTGTACCGGGGTGACCCCTCGAGCTGGAACCGCCCGTCCCCTTACGAAGGCCCGTCGCTGTACTACTCGACGTGGCCGTCGGTCACCGGCGAGCTCGCCGAGTCCGGGAACACCGGGGTTGAGGCGGCGGTGAAGGCGACACCCGACTCGATCGGCTACCTGGGCATCGCCTACCTGCCGTCGGCAGTTGCCGAGGGCATCGGGTACGCGGCGCTGGAGAACGGCTCCGGCAACTACGTGACTGCCTCGTTGGGGTCCGTCGAGCTAGAGGTTTCGAGCTTCAAGCGCATCCCGGCGGACGGGGCGATCTCGCTCGTCGACTCGAAGGCCGCCAAGCACGGCTACCCGGACGTGAACTTCGAGTACGCGATCGTGCTGAAGAACCAGGCGAGCCCGGCGGTCGCGGCCGCGATCCAAGCGACGCTCGCCTGGGCGATGGACCCGCGCTACGGCTCGATGTCGACGTACCTCAACCCGGTGCTCTTTAAGCCGCTCCCGACGAACGCGCTCGCCGTTGCCGTCGCGCTGGTCAAAGAGATCAGCTAGACGGACGTCACCGGTTAGAAAGTGCCGAGTGAGCACAGATATCCGTGACTGAAGGACAACTGGCTCACGGAGCCGACGAGGTGGCCGGGGCGGAGGGTTTGCCCCGGCCACCTCGTCTGCCCGGCAACGATGCGGCCGGGCCCGGCGGGGTCGGGCCGTCGCGACGCCGGCGCCGGATGCTCGAGCGGGCGGTGGCGCTCGGCAGCGGGTTCCTGGCGATCGTGCCGCTCGCCGCGCTCGTCGCCATGCTCATCGTCCTCCTCGTCGAGGCGATGCCGTCCATCCGCTACAACGGGTTCAGCTTTGTCACCTCGAGCCTGTGGACGATCGGCAGCGTCTACGGGAAGATCCTCCACAACCACGGCGCCACGCACCTGTCCGGCGCGGCGTTCGGGGCGTGGCCGCTCATCGTCGGCACCCTCGAGTCCTCCGCGATCGCCCTCATCGTCGGGCTGCCGATCGCCGTCGGCGCGGCCGTCCTCGTCGTGGAGAAGCTCCCCGCCCGTATCGGCGCCGGGATCGGGCTCTGCCTCGAGATCCTCGCCGGGATCCCGAGCGTCGTGCTCGGCGTCTGGGGGGCGCTCACTTTCGGGCCGTGGATCGCCAGGGAGGTCTACCCGGCGCTGACCCACCTGCCGAACTTCCCCCCGTTCAGCATCTTCCGGGGCAACGTGGGCGACGGCCAGGGGTTGCTGACGAGCGGTCTCGTGCTCGCCGCGATGATCATCCCGATCATCGCGGCGACGACCCGTGACCTTTTGCGCCAGGTCCCGGAGACGACGAAGGAGGGGGCCGAGGCGCTCGGCATGACCGACGCCGAGGTCTTCCGGCGGGTCCAGGCCCGCTGGGTGCGCACCGGCGTGATCGGTGCCGCGGTGCTCGGACTCGGGCGGGCGCTCGGCGAGACGATCGCCGTGGCGATCATCAGCGGCAGCCAGGACCAGATCGTCCACAACGTCTACGGCGTCATGTCGACGATCGCCGCCACGATCGTGACGACGCTCGACGCCGCCCAGGCCGACCCGAGCGGTCTCGCGGTCCGTGCCCTCGCCGAGCTCGCCCTGGTGCTGCTCGTCATCACGCTCGTCGCCAACATCGGGGCGCGGATGATCGTCCGCCGTTCCGCCCATGGCGCGGTGCTGCCCGTGGGCGCGGGGTTCTGATGGCGTCGATCCCGCTTTCTGCCACGCCGGCGCGCCGGGCGCCGCGCGCCGGGTCGCCCGTGCCGGTGAGGATCTCCCGGCGCCGCCGGGCGACGAACCAGCTCTGGTGGTGGGGGTGTGGCATCGGGCTCGCGTTCCTCGTCGCGCCCGTGGTGTGGATCCTCTGGGGCGTGATCGCCCGCGGGGTGTCCGGGTGGCGCTGGGACGTGCTCTGGACGCCGAACATCGGCGCGGGCGGCGGGCTCGCCAACGACATCGTCGGCACGCTGCTCATCACGTTCGGCGTGGCGGTGATCGCGGGCGTCGTCGGCATCGGGGCCGGCATCTACCTCGCCGAGTTCTGCCGGCCGGGGATCGTCTCCACGGTCCTGCGCAGCGCCTCCGAGGTGCTCTCCGGCGTGCCCTCGATCGTCTTCGGCTACGTGGGCTACGTGGCGCTCGTCGTCGGGCTCCACTGGCAGTTCTCGTTGCTCGCCGCGCTCATCGTGCTCTCGATGCTCGTCGTGCCGTACATCGCGAAGTCGACGGAGCTCGCCCTCAACCAGGTGCCGCTCGCCTACCGCGAGGGCGGCGAGGCGCTCGGCATGGAGAAGTCCCACATGCTGCGCCGGGTCGTGCTGCGCTCGGCGGTGCCGGGCATGCTCACGGGGCTCGTCGTCGCCATCGCGATCTCGATCGGCGAGACGGCGCCGCTGCTCTACACCGCCGGGTCGAGCACGACCTACCCGACGGGGGCGCTCATCCACTCGCCGGTCGGCTTCCTCACCTACGCCGTCTGGGCCGACTACGACAGCCCGTTCCCCTCGCAGCACGCCCTCGGGAACGACGCCGCGCTCCTGCTCGTCGTCCTCGTCGTCTTCTTGATCATCGGCTCCCGTCTCATCGTGCGGGCGACGCAGCGCTACTCGCCGAACCGGGCGCTTGCCGCGACGGGCCGGCGTCCGTGGCACCTGTTCCGACCGGCGGGGAAGGGCCCGGGGGTCGCCGAGCTGTTCGGTACCGACGTCCCGCCGGCGGACCCGGACGAGCTGGTTTAGTAGGCGGCCAGGTCGCGCGCCGCGGCGGCGATGCCCGCCGCCTGCGGCAGGGTCGCCCCCTCGAGGCCCGGGTCGTAGCCGACCCAGGTGTTCTGCGCCCCGACGCGACGCACCGGGGCGTCGAGATCCCCGAAGCACTCCGCGGCGACGAAGGCGGCAACCTCGGCGCCGAAGCCGGACGTGACGATGTCCTCGTGGACGACGAGGCAGCGGGCCGTGCGGGCGACCGAGGCGGCGACCGCCCCGGTGTCCCAGGGCGCCAGGCAGCGCAGGTCGATCACTTCGGGCTCGACGCCCTCGGCGGCGAGCTCCTCGGCGGCGACGAGCGAGCGCTGGACGGTCGCGCCCCAGGTCACGATCGTGAGGTCGCGCCCCGCGCGGGCGGTCGCGGCGAGCCCGAGCGGTACGACGTAATCCGGTCCCGGGTAGGGGTCCATCGCGTAGCGCTGGCGGAGCAGGTGCTTGTGTTCCAGGAAAAGGACGGGGTCCTCGCAGCGGAACGCGGCGCGCAAAAGGCCCACGACGTCACGGGCCCGCGACGGGAACATGACGACGAGACCCGGGGTGTGGGTGAAGATCGACTCGCCCGACTGCGAGTGCCAGATCGCGCCGCCCCGGAGGTAGCCACCGATCGCGACCCGCAGCACGAGGGGCACGCTGAACGAGCCGTTGGATCGCCACCTCGTCGTTGCCGCTTCGGTGCGGATCTGCTGCATCGCGGTCCAGATGTAGTCGAAGAACTGGATCTCGACCGCCGGGCGCAGGCCGCGGACCGCCTGGCCGATGCCCCGCCCGACGATGTTCGCCTCGGCGAGCGGGGTGTTGTAGCAGCGGTCGTCGCCGAAGTCCCGTTGCAGCCCGCGGGTGAGCCCGAAGACGCCGCCGAGGCCGGGGAGCTTCTCGTCGGGCGAGTCGGCGACGTCCTCGCCGAAGACGCGCACCCGCTCGTCGGCCGCCATGACCTCGTGGAGGGTGCGACGGATCGCCTCGCCGAAGGTGACCGGCTCGCCGGACTCGCCCGGGTCGGCCGGCATCACGAGCGCGGGGAGCTGCCAGAGGTGCTCCATCACCTTCGCAGGATCGGGTTTCGGCGCCCGCAGCGCGTCTCGGCCGGCCGCGGCGGCGACGGCGAAGGCTTCCTCGCGGATGGCGTTCGCCCCCTCGGCGTCGAGGGAACCGCTCTCGACGAGCTCATCGCGCAACCGCTGCACCGGGTCGTGGGCGTGGGCGTCGGCGATCTCCGCCGCGCTGCGGTACCTCGTCTGGTTGTCCGAGGACGAGTGGGAGTGCAGCCGCACGACGCGGGCGTGGATGAGGACGGGACCGGTCCCGAAGCGCGCCCGGCCGATCGCCTCGGCGCCGGCGTGGCGGACCGCGAAGTAGTCGCAGCCGTCGAGCTTCACGACCTCGAGGCCGGGGAAGCCGGCGACGAGGTCGGAGACCGGTGCCGGGGCCTGGTCTTCGACCGGGACCGAGATCGCGAGACCGTTGTCCTCGATGACGTAGACGATCGGCAGGTGCAGCTGGCAGGCGGTGTTGAGGCTCTCCCAGAACTCGCCCTCCGAGGCCGCCCCGTCGCCGAGCGAGACGTAGGTCACCTCGTCGGCGTGGGCCTCGATCCCCTCCAGGCTGTGGGAGGCGATGTACCGTCCGGCCTCCGCGCAGCCGATCGCCGGCAGGCATTGGCTGCCCGTCGCGCTCGACTGGGTGACGATGTGGAGCGCGGGGTTGCCCCAGTGTGAGGGCATCTGGCGGCCCCCCGAAGCCGGGTCGGCGGCGGCCCCGACGCACTGCAAAACCACGTCGTCGGGGGTAACGCCCAACGCGAGGGCGAGGGCGAGGTCGCGGTAGTAGGGGAAGAACCAGTCGTAGCCGGCGCGCAGCGAACGGGCGAGGCCGACGAGCAGCGCCTCGTGCCCGGCGCCGGAGATGTGGAAGGGGGCCGCCCCCTGCTTGTGGAGCGTGAGCTGGCGGTCGTCGACGGCCTGGGCGAGGCACGCGAGCCGGTAGTCCTCGATCGCCTCGGCGACCGGGACGCCGCGCCAGGTCGGCTCGCCGCAAGGACGGTTGCCGCCCACCGCGGCGGTCAGCTCCGCCGGCTCGACGTCGAGACCGCGTCGTCCCTCGCTGCCGGAACGCATCGGCGTCGTCATCTCCGGTCGTCGCTTTCTCGCGCTGGGGCACCGTCATCGCGCGTGGTGAACAGGTCCGGTGGGGCGACCGCGGACACCAGGCAACCTTACCGATCCGGGCGTATCGCTCGCGCGGCACCTGGTGGGGGCCATACCGCCCGGATCCCCGGCGGTCTAGCATTGATGCTGTTACGAGAGGAGGGCCTGTGCCTGCAGGCGTGCTCGCAAACGTGTTCGGGCCAGACGGCCTCATCATCATCGCGGTCGTCGTCATCGTGTTGCTCTTCGGTGGTAGCAAGCTGCCCGAGCTCGCCCGCGGCCTCGGAAGCGCTTCACACGAGTTCAAGAAGGGCCTCTCCGAGGGTGAGGAGTCCTCGAAGGCTGCCGACGCGGCGAAGGTCGCGGAGGCGACGAAGGTCGCGGAGGCGACGAAGGACCCAGAGGTTCCCAAGGACTCGAGCGGCAGCTGATCGAAGCCAGCGCCGAGAGCAGCTGACCATCGGTGCAGCTCCGACGACGGTCCCCTAACGCCGGCACGAACGACGCCCCCGCGCGTCGCCGCGTCCCGTTCCTCGGCCACCAGATCGCCGAGTACACCGTCGCGATCGCGCTGATCGCCGTCGGCTTCCACCTTTCCGGCGGGGCCGAGATCGCGCTGGCGGCCGCGGGAATCCTTCTTCTGCTGCTGAACGTCGTGACCCAGGGCCGGGTGAGCGCGATCGGCCTGCTGAGCCGGCGCGCCCACCACGTCGGGGACTTCGTCGTCGCCGCGGTCCTCATCGTCGTGCCGATCTTCGAGTACTCGCGACTCCACGTCGGCGGCGTGGCGCTCGCCGAGGGGGTCGCGCTCCTCGTTCTGTGGATCGAGCGCTCGACGCTCTACGTCGACCGGCCCCGCCCCGCCTCCGCGGCCGTCGCCGAGGGCGACAAGCCGGCGCGGCGCGTCCCGAGTGGTTTCGAGACTGCCGGGATCGTCGCCGGGGCGCTCGCACCCGAGGCCGGGAAGGCGGCACGCCAGGCGGCACGCCGGCTCGGTGTCGTCACGGGCGTGACCAAGCGCGTCGTCAAACAGCGCCGGACCCCGCCGGGGGCCGGAAGCTCCTGAGGCGCCGGACCCCGCCGGGGGCCGGAAGCTCCTGAGGCGACGGGCCCCGCCCGCCGCCGCGCCGGTCGGATCGGACCCCGTGGGTCCGGGGCTCAGGCGTCGGCCGGCAGCCGGACGAGGCCCTCCTGCACGGCGCTCGCGACGAGATCACCGGAGCGGGAGTACAAAAGCCCCCTCGCGAGTCCCCGCGCGCCGAAGGCAATGGGGCTCGTCTGGTCGTAGAAGAGCCATTCGTCGGCCCGGAACGGGCGGTGGAACCAGATGCTGTGGTCGAGGCTCGCGCCGATGAAGCGATCGTCGAACGGCGTCGAGCCGTGGCGCTGCAGGATCGTGTCGACGAGGGTGAGGTCGGACGCGAACGTGAGGACGGCGGCGTGGACGAGGGGGTCGTCGCCGATCGGGACCGCTGCGCGCAGCCAGAGCTGTTCCCGGTCCGCCGGCGCGCCGCCGCGTTTCCACGGGTACTCGGTCACAAAACGGATGTCGACGCCGTAGGTGTTGGCGAAGATTGGTGCCGAGGTGTCCTGGTCCTTGAGCGCCTCGGCGAGCCCCGGGAGCGTCTCGGGATCGGGGACCTCCGGGATCCGGTCCCCGTGGACGAGACCTTCTTCGTCCTGGTGGAACGAGCACATCAGACCGAAGATCGTCTTGCCGTGCTGGACCCCGACCACCCAGCGGGTCGAGAAGGACCGGCCGTCCCGGATGCGGTCGACCTCGTACAGGATCGGGCGGTGCGGGTCCCCGGGCCGCAGGAAGTAGGCGTGCAGCGAGTGGACCCGTCGAGACTGCACCGTGCTGCCCGCGGCGACGAGTGCCTGGGCGGCGACCTGGCCCCCGAAGACGCGGCGCCGCGTCTCGTCGAGGCTCGAGCCGCGGAAGATGTTCTCTTCGATCGGTTCGAGCGTGAGGAGGTCAAGGAGGCTCGCAGTTCTTGCGCCCACGTGGAGACGGTACACTCGGGCGGCTATGCGTAAAGCGCTCCTCCATCCGATCGATTTCGCGCGAGAACTAACCCGTCACCCGAACTTCGCGAAGGTCTGGCGCTTCAGTTTCGTCTCGGTGATCTCGACCGTGCTCACGCTGGCCATGCTGTATGTGTTCTTCCGCGTGCTGAAGATCGGCTCGGCGGCGGACAGCAACCTGCTCGCGACGTCGATCGCGACCGCCCCCGCCTACTACCTCAACCGCACCTGGACCTGGGGCAAGACCGGCAAGTCGCACCTCATGAAGGAGGTCGTCCCGTTCTGGACGATCGCCATCGTCGGCGTCTTGCTCTCGACGCTGGCGGTGCACTTCGCGGCGGCCGAGGCCCACCACATCACGAAGTCGAAGTTGGGCGTGACGGCCCTCATCGAGTTCGCCAACTTCTTCACCTACGGCGTGCTGTGGGTCGGCAAGTTCATGATCTTCAACCGCTACCTGTTCAACACGCCGAGCGTCGTTTCCGGACCCGAGGACCTCAGCCCGGATGACGCCGGCCCGGGCCCGGGTGCGCTCGCCCCCGACGCGCTCGTCGCCGACGAGCTGAGCGCCGTTAGGCCATAACCTCCGGCGCGCCACGCTGCCGCCGCGCACTTCCTCCCCCGGGCCTGCCGCCGCCGAGCTGTAACGCCCACCCCGCGACGAGGGCCGCGGCGGCGATCGCGAGAACGAGCCAGTCACCCAAGCGCGCGTAGAGCGTCGCGCCCGTCCGCAGGGCGACCCGGGCCCGCAATAGGTCCGGGGCCCCGAGCCGGCTCTGGGCCGAGACGACCCCGGTCGGCGTGACGAACGCCGAGTAGCCGGTCGTCGCCGACTGGACGAGGTCGCGTCCGAACGCGACCGCCTGGATCCGGGAGGCGGCGAGCTCTTCGGCGGGGATGACGTCCGTCGCGTACGAGGCGGTGTTCGTCTCGACGACGAGCAGCTCGCCGCCGGCCCGCACCCCGCTGCGGGCCCGGTCGGCGAAGAAGTCCTCGAACGAGTTGAGGATCGCAACCCTCCCGGCGGGCGTCGTGAGCTCCCCGTCGTTCCGGCCGACGACCACGTCGCGCGGCACCGCCGTGAGGCTCGCGATCCGCGCGAAGACCCAGCGCAAGGGCACGTACTCCCCGAAGGGCACGGGATGGGCCTTCTCGATCCGCCCGAGGACCCGCCCGGTCGGACCCCAGGCGACGATCTCGTTCACGAACCGGCGCGCGCCGGCCGGCGCGGTCACCCCGGCGAGGACCGTCGCGTGGAGTCGGCGGGCCAGGGCCGCGATACGGCCCGCCTCGGCGGAGCCCGGGAGCGGACCCGCGAGGGGCATGGCGTCCTCGGGCCAGACGACGAGGCCGACCGGCGGGCGGAGCGGAGCGGTCGCCCCCCAGGTCGCCGCGAAGACGCGTCCGGCGGGCACGACGACCGAGCCGATGCCGCGGCGCCCCCCACCCTGGACGACCGCCACGGTGACGACGCCGCGGGGCGGCCCGCCGTCCGGGCTCAGCCCGGCGAGCCCCGTGGCCGCCGCCACGACGACCAGGGCGGAGAGTCCGGCGAACGTACCGCGGCGGACGAACGGTTCGCCTCCGGCGAAGCCCGTCCAGCAGGCGAAGCCGGCTCTGGCGAGACCGGCGCCGGCGAGCGCGACCGCGGCGACGAGGACGAGTGGACCCCCGACCCGGGCGAGCCCGACGAAGGGACCGGAGGCCTGGCCGAGCGCGGCGCTCCCGATCGGCAGGCCCCCGAACGGCCAGGTGTCCCGCGCCCATTCGGCGAGCGTGAGCGCGCCGGCGAAGGCGACGAGCCGGCCGCGCCCCGGCGGGACCGCGGCGAAGGCGACGGCGACGAACAGCGCCTCGAACCCGACGAGGACGACGTAGCCGAGCCCGGTGAACTCGAGTGCCCAGACGCAGCCGATCGCGAACTGGCCGAGGCCGACGAGCCACCCGAGGAAAAGACGCCGGCCCACGGGCTGGCCGCGGATGAGCCAGGCGGCGGTGCCGAGACCGATCGGGGCGAGGTACCAGGGCCCGAACGGCGGGAGGGAGCAGCCGACGAGGCCCCCGGCGACCGGGGCGAGGGCCACCCGGGCGAGTCGTGACGCTCCGGGGCCCCCCGCCCGGCTCATCGGGCGAGCGCGTCGCGGATCGCCGTTGCGGCGTTCTCGGCCCCGGCGACGCAGGCCGGGATCCCGATGCCGCGCGCCCAGGCGCCGGCGAGCGCGAGGGGGCCGAGGTCCGCGACGAGTGTCTCGATGCGAGCGACGCGCCCGAGATGACCGACGACGTACTGCGGGAACGACGCCGGCCAGCGCTGCACGAGAACCTCGAGCGGGGCGGCGTCGATCCCGAGGATCGAGGCGATTTCGCCCCGCAGGCGCGCGACGAGCGTCGCGTCATCGAGCCCGAGCGCCCGTTCGTCCCCCTGGCGCCCGGCGGAGGCGCGCACGACGACCTCACCGGCGGCGGCCGAGCGCGGCCACTTCGACGAGGTGAGGCTGAGCGCCGTCGCGAGCAGCCCGTGTCGGCGGGGGACGAGGACCCCGCTCCCGACGAGGGCGAGCGAGGAATCCGGGAGGACCCCCGCCGGCCAGGCGAAGGCGACGGTGACGACGCCGGAGTACGGGACGGCGCGCAGCAGCACGGCGAGCTCGGGCGAGAGTCCAGAGAGGATCCCGGCCGCGGCGTGGCTCGGGACGGCGAGCACAACGGCGTCGAAGGCCTGGTCGTCGTCCCCGATCCGCGCCCGCCAGCCCCGCCCGCCGGGGCCCCTGTTGAGCGCCGCGACCGGGGCGTTCGTGCGGACCTCGACGCCGCGGTCGACGCACTCCTTCTCGAGGTGGTGGCCGAGCGTCTCGAGACCGCTCGCCAGGCCGAGGAAGACCGGAGACGTCCGCTTGCGCGGTGGCCCACCGGCCCGGAGATGGCTCCGCAGCGCGAGGAGCAAGGACCAGCGCCCGGCGATGGCGGCGGCGAGTTCCGGCGCGGTGGCGGCGAACGACAGCTGGCGCACGTCGCCGGCGTTGATCCCGCCGAGGAGCGGGTCGACGAGTGTTTCGACGACCTCGCGCCCGAGGCGCCGGCCGACGACGGCGCCGACGGAGACGTCGGCGCCAGGCGATGCGGCGCCGGCACCGAGACCAGCCGGGGCGACCGGCCCCCGGGGGACGAGGTCGGTCGCCGCCCGGACGATGGCCCCGGGCGAGACGACTCCGGAGCGCAGCAGCGCCACGAGGTCGATCGGGATGCCGAGCGCCAACCCCGGCGGGAACGGGCGGAGCGATCCTCGGGCCCATATCGCCGCCCGCGAGGTCGCCGGGGCGATGAGCTCCTCGCCGAGGCCGAGCTCGCGGCAGAGTTCCGTGGCGGCCGGGTTGCGGGTGATGAAGACGTCCGGCCCGAGATCGAGGGGGCAACCCCGGAAGGTCGCGGTGCGCATCTTGCCGCCGACGGCGACGTCGGATTCGGCGAGCACGACCTCGTGGTCCCGGGCGAGCGAGCGTGCCGCGACGAGCCCGCTCACGCCGGCTCCGGCGACGAGGATCCTTCTTCGTGCCATGGCGTCCCGATCCCGCCGGGTCAGGGTCGGGTCGGCGGGTCGGGATCGGCCGCCGCGACGAGGCGGGCCAGGAGCGCGGCGAGCCCGGGATCGTCGTTCAGCGACTCGGTGCGGGCGAAGCCGAGCCCGAGCTCGGCGGCGCGGCGTGCCGCGGCGACGTCGAGGTCGTAGCAGACCTCGAGGTGGTCCGAGGTGAAGCCGGCCGCGCAGACGACCACGGCCCGGGCGCCCTCGTTCGCGACCTCGGCGAGGACCTCGGCGATGTCCGGGCCGAGCCACGGTTCCGCGGTGCGGCCCGCGCTCTGCCAGCCGGTTCGCCACCTGCCGATCCCGCAGCGCGCCGCGACGAGGGCCGCCGTCTCGGCGAGTTCATCGGGATAGCGATCGCCGGACGAGATGATGCGTGCCGGGAGGCTGTGGGCCGTGAAGATCACCTCGACCTCCGCTCGGGCCCGTCCCGGAAGTGAGGCGAGGGCCACCGACGTGCGGCGGGCGAGGAGCTCGACGAGCTCGGGTTCCGCGCCCCAGCGTTCGACGAACGCCGCGGCGAGGTTCCGTGCCGCGGCCCGTTCCCGGGCCCGGGCGAGGTACTCGCCGACGCTGCCGACGGAGTAGTGGGGGGCGAGGACGATCCCGACGATTGCCGTGGCGCCGGCCGCGGCGAGCCCGTCGATCGCGGCCTCGATTGTCGGGTCGGAGTGCTTCGCGCCGCAGACGGTGCGGAAATGCCCGGGCGCGACAACCTCGAGCGCCCGCCCGACGGCGGCCACCTGTGCCGCCGTCTTCTCGGCGAGCGGCGAGACGCCGCCGATCGCCGCGTAGCGGGACCGGAGCTCGGCGAGCTGGGTCGCGCTCGGCGGACGGCCGTGCCGGATGTCGGTGTAGAACGCCTCGACGTCGTCGGGACCGTTCGGCGTGCCGTACGCCATCAAGACGACGCCGGTCGTCACCGCGTCATCTTCTCGTCTCGGGGGAGGGGGAATGGACGAACTCGACGAGGCGCTGCAGCACCTCCGGATCGGTTCCCGGCAGGACGCCGTGGCCGAGGTTGAAGACGTGACCGGCGGCGGCCCGCCCTTCTTCGAGAACGCGCCGGGCTGCCGTCAAGGCGGCCTCGGGACCGGCGAGGCAGACCGCGGGATCGAGATTGCCCTGGAGCGCGGTCTTCGGCCCGACGCGGACCGCGGCCCGGTCGAGCGGCACGCGCCAGTCGACGCCGACGACGTCAGCTCCGGCGGCCGCCATCAGGTCGAGGACCTCGCCCGTGCCGACCCCGAACAGGATGCGGGGGACCGCGAAGGGCGCGAGACCCTCGAGGATCCGGCGGGTCGCCGGCAGGGCGAAGCGCTCGTAATCGGCACGCGCCAGCCCTCCCGCCCAGCTGTCAAAGAGTTGCACCGCGCCGGCGCCGGCCTCGACCTGGCTGCGCAGCGAGGCGAGCGCGATCTCGGCGAGCCGATCGACGAGTCGGAACCAGGTTCCCGTCTCGGAGTGCATCAACGCCTTCGTCCCGGCGAAGTCGCGGGAGGGCCCGCCCTCGACGAGGTAGCTCGCGATCGTGAACGGCGCGCCGGCGAAGCCGATGACGGGGACGTCGAGGCCGTCCGCGGCCTGCCGGACTGCTTCGAGGACGAAGGGTGTGTCCGTCGCGGGATCGAGCGGCCGAAGACGGCCGAGGTCGGCATCGGTGCGGAAGGGCGGTTCCACGACGGGTCCCGTGCCGGCGACGATCCTCACGCCACAGCCGATCGCGGCGTACGGGACCATGATGTCGGAGAAGAGGATCGCGGCGTCCACGCCGTAGCGGCGCACCGGCTGGCAGGTGAGCTCGGCCGCGAGCGCCGGGTCGCGAACCGCGTCGAGGATGCTGGCGTCGCCGCGCAGCGCGCGGAACTCCGGGAGCGACCGCCCGGCCTGCCGCATGAACCAAACCGGCGTGCGCGTGACGGGTTGACAGCGGCACGCCGAGAGGAAGTTCGAGCCGGCGATGGGCACCCAATGACCCTACCGCCGGAGCGGCACGCCACCTTGGGGCCCGCGGCGTGCGGGGCCCGTCCTCAGCCCGGATCGGAACGGTGACCCGGTCTGCCCACACTTTCCCAGCGGGTTCCGGGGCGTACCATGTGCCCATGATTGACCATGTTTCGATCCAGTGCTCTGACGTCGCGAAGAGCATCTCGTTCTACGATGCCGTCCTCGCGCCGCTCGGTGGCGCGCGGGTGATGGACTTCGGAGAGGTCGTCGGTTTCGGTGTCGGCCAGAATCCCGAATTCTGGGTCGGCCCCGCCGTGACGGGCGAGGGGTTCCGGGAGTCCCATCTCGCATTCCACGCGTCCGACCGGGACGCGGTCCGCGCCTTTTTCGACGCTGCCGTGGCACAGGGGGCCGAGGTGCTGCACGAACCCCGGCTCTGGCCCGAGTACCACCCCGGTTACTTCGGCGCCTTCGTCCGCGATCCCGACGGGAACAACGTCGAGGCCGTCTGCCACCTTCCCGAGTAGAGCTCCCGCGCGGTCCGGATCGGACCGGGAGGATCGGTCGATACCCGGGAGTTCGGTTAGCTGGGCCGCCCATGTGACGCCTAGGTGGGAATTGGCGCAAGGACTCGCCGATCCGGGCCCGGCCGAGACGGGAGGACGTCGCGGCCCCGTCACCTCACGGAGGCGAACCGACGGTCGGAGCCGGTGGTGGGACTCGAACCCACGACCTGACGATTACAAGTCGTCTGCGCTGCCAGCTGCGCCACACCGGCGTTGACCACGAGCATCGCGCGGTCACCGCGATCTCGCGGGGGATGGGCACCGCCCGAGAGGACCACCAGGAGGGACGGAGTGGACCCGCGCCCGCCCGACTCGACTAGGCTTCTCGGTCGCACGACCAATCTACAAGTGTCATTACATTGCGTCGCGCCCCGGCTCGCGTCCACCACAGTCGTAAATCCCTACGGTCTGCGATGCCACGCCGCCAGGGCGGGCGGACGCGTCACTGGCGCATGACAGGAAGGAAAGCCCGATGCGGATCCTCGTTCTAGGGGGGGACGGCTATCTCGGATGGCCAACCGCACTCCACTTTTCCCAGGGCGGTCACGATGTTGGGGTCGTCGACAACCTCGTCCGTCGACACTACGACGAGGAGATGGGCTCGAACTCCCTCGTCCCGATCCGCCAGCTCCACCGGCGCGTCGCGACGTGGAAGGAAGTCAGCGGGCACACCATCACCCCTTTTATCGGGGACCTGGACGACTATCCGTTCCTGTACGAGACGATCCGTTCCTTCGAGCCTGACTCGGTCGTCCACTTCGCCGAACAGCGAAGCGCGCCGTATTCGATGATCGACCGGGCGCACGCCGTCTACACCCAGGTGAACAATGTCGTCGGAACGCTCAACCTGCTCTACGCGATCGCCGAGATCAATCCGGAGATTCACATCGTCAAGCTCGGCACGATGGGCGAATACGGCACACCGAACATCGACATCGAAGAGGGCTACATCGAGATCACCCACAAGGGCCGGACCGACGTCCTGCCCTACCCGAAGCAGCCGGGCTCCTTCTACCACCTGTCCAAGGTGCACGACAGCCACAACATCCAGTTCGCCTGCCGGATCTGGGGCCTGCGCTCGACGGACCTCAACCAGGGCGTCGTCTACGGCCAGCAGACGCCGGAGACCGAACTGCACCCCGACCTCGAGACCCGGTTCGACTACGACGGTGTCTTCGGGACGGTGCTCAACCGGTTCGCCGTGCAGGCCGCCGTCGGCTACCCGCTCACCGTCTACGGCAAGGGGGGCCAGACACGCGGCATGCTCGACATCCGCGACACGCTGGCGTGCATCGAGCTCGCCTGTCTCAACCCGGCCGCGAAGGGTGAGTTCCGCGTCTTCAACCAGTTCACCGAGACGTTCTCGGTGGTCCAGCTGGCCGAGTGGGTCAAGCGCGTCTCACCGGTCCCGGTCACGATCGAGTCGATCCCCGACCCTCGCGTCGAGAAGGAAGAGCACTACTACAACGCGATCGCGACGCACCTGCCCGACCTCGGGCTCCAGCCGCACCTACTCACCGACGAGCACGTCGCCTCGATCGTCAAGCTGGCGATCAAGCACAAGGACCGCGTCAACCCCGAGGCGATCCGGCCGACGGTCAACTGGCGGACGACGAAGTCCGAGGTGAGCGTCAGTGGAGGCGCGGTCGGCGAGTGACCCCCGGCGGCCCGATCGCCCGCCGGCAACTCCCAAACCGGTCGTCATCCGACCGCTAGCGTCGGCGTGATGGCTGACCGACGCGGTCGCGGAGCGCTTCCGTCTTCGCGGCGAGATCGCTGGCGCGTCGTCATCGCTTTCGTGGTCGTCCTCCTCGTGCTGCTCTTCGTCGGCGAGGTCATCGACCAGGTCGTCGACACGTCGTCCGGCGTCGGCAAGCGGACGGACGAGACCTGGGTTGCCGTCACGACGACCATCGTCGATGAGTCGAACACGCTCACCCCGACGCTCCACCTCATCAGGGCCCACGCGACTGATCCGTCGGAATTCGACCGCGTCACGCTCGAGTTCGCCCTCGGCGAGCTGATACGAGGCACCACGACCGACGCGACCACCTACCAATCGCTCGGGCTCGCCGCCCCCTCGCCTGGAGCGGGCGCGCTCATGGCCGGGGTGCTCCGGCTGCGTCGTGAAGGGGCCGCGGATCTCGCCCGCGGCATCGAGCTCGCGACGTCGGCGCGGACCGGTCCGTCGCCGCTGCCGCGAGCGACGAAGCTCCTCGAGACGGCCGGATCGTGCTTCGTCGCCGCGGACGCGGGATACCACGCGCTGGTCGTATCGCTCCGTGGCGACGCCAACGCGCGCTCCCTGCCGTCGTCGACCTGGGTCCAGACGCCCGGCGTGTGGTCGGCGGCGTCGGCTGGCGCCTGGGCGAACGCGCTGCGGTCCGCAGTGGACCTGGAGTTCGCGCCCGCGATCTCGATCGTCGCCGTGACGCTCGTGCCGCCGCCCCTCGACATCACCGGGCTTCCGACGACCACCACAACCACGACGACGACCACGACGACCACGCCCGCCACGACGACCACGACGATTGCCGCGGCCACGACGACCACGCCCGCCACGACGACCACGACGACCTCGACGACGACCGCGTCAACGGGATCCTCGAATCCGGTGAGCAGAAAAGTGACCACGACGACGACCACGCTTCCCCTGGTGACGACGTCGTTGCAGATCCCGCCCTCGGGCTCGACCTCGGTCGTCGCCGCGACGACGCGGCTCGAGGTCGTCATCATCGTGAAGAACACGGGTGACACCACGGCCCACGGGGCCAACGTCTCCGCCGTGCTCGAGCCCTCGAGCTCCTCCCACACCGGTGCCGCGAGGGTCAGCTGCCGCCACAAGCTCATCGCCCTCGCACCCGGGGCTTCGGAGTACGTCGTCATGCCGAAGCTCGCCGTCAAGCACGCGACGGGCTACGAGCTCGTCGTCACGGCTTCGATCCCGGGCGGTCCCTCGGACACGCGCTCGATCGCGCTCTACGTCTCGATCTGAACCGGCGCCCGGCGCGCCTCAGGCTTCCTCTGGCGGCTTGGGCTCGCGGTCGGACTGCTCCCACCACGCCCGTTCGGCGCGCTCGATGACCTCGCGGACCGGGCGCCCCGTGCGGCGGGCGAGCTCGGCGGCGTCGTCGTGTTCGACCTTCGCCCGTCCCGCGCTCACCTTCACGCGGATCGGATTGCCGTCGAGATCGACGTGGTCGAGGTGTCTGGCGGCGGCCATCCGACCGACCTCGATGGCACGCACGCCGAGCGACCCGGTCTCGCCGGTGAGCACCGCGCAAAGCTGTTCGACGAGGGCCCGATCGGCGAGGACGCTCAGCACGTGGCCGGGGCGGCCCTTTTTCATGACAACCGGTGTCACCCAGGCGTCGTTCGCCCCAGCTTCGAGGAGGGCACGAAGCGCGTCGGCGAGCTGCTCGCCCGTCGCGTCGTCGAGATTCACCTCGAGCAAGGTGAGCGGCTGGCCGTGCGGCGTGCCGGCGGGCGTCTCGCTCGCGGCACGCCAACCGACCACGACCTGGGTGCAGTTCGGCAAACCATCGATCTCACGCGAGCCGGCGCCGTAACCGGTCGAGTCGACGATCATTGGCGGCATCGGGCCATACCCGGTCGCCATCGCGGCGAGGATCGCCGCGCCCGTCGGGGTCGTCAGCTCGACATTGATGTCGCGTCCCCAGACCGGCGCGTCCTCGAGGAGCCCGAGGACGGCGGGGGCCGGGTTCGGCAGCAGGCCGTGGCTCGTGCGCACGACGCCGTTCCCCATGGCGACCGGGCTCGAGAGCACCTCGTCCACGCCGAGCACCTCGAGCGCGGCAGCCGTGCCGACGACGTCGACGATCGTGTCGTGGCCGCCCACCTCGTGGAAATGGACCTGGCTTGTCGGGCGCCGGTGGAGCTGGCCCTCGACCTCTGCGAGCGCCGAGAAGGCCGCGACGGCGCGGTCACGGACGCGAAGCGGCAGCTTCGCCTCGTCGAGGATGCCGAGGATGTGGGGGAAGGTCCGCACGACGCTCGTCTCGTTCACCGTGACGATGACCTGCGTGGCGGCGACACCGCCGCGCAACACGGGGACCGCCTCGAGGGACCACCCGTCGATCGCAAGCCTCGTGAGCAGGCTCCGAACCTCTCCGACGTCGGCCCCCGCGTCGATGAGGCTCCCGAGCGCCATGTCGCCAGCGATGCCGGCGAAACAGTGGAACCAGGCGATCCGGGGCCCGCGTACCGCGCTCTTCGTGCCAGCGGGGTCGTGGTCGTACCTGGGGGCGTTGTTGCTCACCGGAGTGCCCGGGTGACCGCGCATGCCGCGCCGAAGCCGTTGTCGATGCCCACGACCGTAATCCCGGGAGCGCACGAGGCGAGCATTGCCAGCAAAGCGGTCACGCCTTCGAGGGAGGAGCCGTAGCCGACGCTCGTCGGGACGGCGATGACCGGTGCCGGCGAGATGCCCCCGACAACGCTCGGGAGCGCGCCCTCCATACCCGCGACGACGACGACCGCGTCGCAATTCGCGATTTCGGACTCGTTGGCAAGGAGGCGATGGATCCCGGCGACGCCGCTGTCGGCGATGAGGGTTGGCGCGAATCCGAACGCCGAGAGCGTCGCGACGCACTCGTGCGCGACCGGGAGGTCGGCAGTCCCCGCGGTGACGACGACGACGCGCTCGGTTCGCGGCGGAGCCGGACGCCAGCCGACCATGAACATCGTGGCCGGATCGGACAATCCGGGAGTCACGGCGCCCCCAGGGCAGTGTTCGAGCGTGGCGTCGACCTGCTCGCGATCGGCCCGGGTGAGTAGAACCGGCCCGGATCCGTTTTCGAGCAACTCCGCAACGATCGCGGCGCACTGTCCGGCCGTCTTTCCCTGGCCGAGAACGGCCTCGGGTAGACCCTGGCGCAACTGCCGGTGGTGGTCGACGCGTGCGAACCCGAGGTCGGCGAAGGGGAGGCGCCGGAGACGTTCGATTGCCGTGGCAGGCTCGACGCTCCCATCCCGAACCCCGTCGATGAGTTCGGACAGCTCGTTGTCGTCCATCGCGATCTCTATCCTGCCAGTACCGTCCCCGACAGCGTGCGAGGGGTCAAATCGGCCCGGTGAGAGGGAGGAACTCCGGCTCGAGGCGTGCCACGGTCTGAGCTCGACGGTGGCGCGACTCGACACCGTTTTCGCATTCCGGCCGCATCGTCGCTTCGAGAATCGATCCTCCCCGGGCTAGCGTCGCCCCGGGAGGGATGGCAGAGCGGACGAATGTGACGGTCTTGAAAACCGTTGGGTGACAAGCCCCGTGGGTTCGAATCCCACTCCCTCCGCCGCCAGGCTCGCCGAGGCACGCATCCTGTCCCGGTCGCGTCGAGGGTGTTGTCCTCGTGGACGGACACGATTGTCTCAACCCACGATCGCCCCCGCCCGCGCCGAGTGGCGGGCCTCGCCGAGAGAGGGCCCGACAGGGCGAGCGGGAGGTCGGTTCGCGTTCGGGTCGCAATTCCCCCGGGTGCCGACCTGCGGCACGGTGATCAGAACCAGTGGAACCACGGATGACCGTTGCGCCACGCGACGAGGAATACCTTCCCGATGATGTGGGACGCCGGCACCACACCCCAAACCCGGCTGTCTGACGAGTTCCCCCGGCAGTCGCCGAGGACGAAGTAGGAGCGGGCAGGAACCACGGTTTGTCTGATGTTGAGGTTCTTCTCGAAGCATCCTGGCACTTTCTTGAGGTTGGGAAGCCACGGTTCGGCGAGCCGCTTGCCGTTGATCAACACCACGTCACCCCTTGACGAGACCGTCTCACCCGGCAGGCCGATCACCCGTTTCACGAGGTCCGAAGAACGAGACAGCTCGGTGTCCCGAGCGACGCGCCGGAAGACGATGATGTCGCCACGCTGGATGTCACGCGAGACGACGGGCAGCTTGTCGACGAGGATGCGGTCTCCGACTAACAGCGTCGGAGTCATCGATCCTGAGGGGACGTAGAAGGTCTGAACGGCGTAGGTCCTGATGAGAACCGCGAGACCCACAGAGCCTACGGCGATCGCGATCCAGCTCAAGGCGTGCTGTCGGCGAGACCGTCGCTTCCGTCGCCGTTCCTCGCCGAATGCGCGAGCTTCCGCCCGGATCGATTCCTCGCTCTCGAGGATCCAGCTCCCCTGGGCGCCGGGTGGGGGGGCGTCCGCGGCGTTTTCGGTCGCGGTCGGCACGAGCAGTTGAGGCGGATCGATGTCTCTCACGGGCAGCGATGCGAGCGTGCCCCATGGCGACGTACCGGGGACGTGAGGTCGAAGGCCCGCATTTCCGCCAGGCTAGGACCCCATCGACGCGACGCGGTGACGAGACTCGCCGACCCGCCGGCACCAGGGGCCGTCGGACTCATGGGCGGCGTCAAGCGCGTACGATGACCGCGCCGCGTGTCGGGGCATGGGGACGAAGATGCGCAGCGTTGCCCGGGTAGCTCAGTGGTAGAGCAGCGCACTCGTAATGCGCAGGTCGTGGGTTCGAATCCCACCTCGGGCTCCAAAAGACCAGCTCAGGGTTCCTGTTTATCGCGGGGCGATCATTGCCTCCGCTGATGGCCCAACAATCCGGCCGTGATGTCGAGTGTCAAACGGCGATGGTTGCCGCCAAAGTTGCGGTTCGCCCACTTCCTCCGGGATCTGCTCGCTTATGTGATGTCCGCGCAGTGCCTCGTGCCGCCGGCGGAATCACGACGAGGTGGCCACCTCAAACGAGTCGAGAATCTTCATGACGATCCCGGCGGATTCGGGACCGGATCGGGCGTGGACAAACAGCTGTCCGACCGTTCACCTGCTCATGCGCCTTGTGAGTGCTCCGCTGCAGAGCACGTCGCGCAACGTCCAAGCATCGCCAGGTGGTGTGGATCGATCGTGAAGCCGTAGCGCGTCATCGCGGCCCGCTCGAGCGAGCGGAACAGGCCGTCGGAAACCTCAATGGTCGCGCCGCACTCGCTGCAGACGAGGTGCCCGTGGCGTGCCGCCGCGAGGTGATAAGTGGCCGCGCCCTGTCCGAAGCGGACCTGCTCGATCACCCCGAGGCGTTCCAGCTCGTCGAGATTGCGGTAGATCGTTGACAAATGGACGTCGGGTGCCCGGCTCTGCACCACGGCCGCGAGTTTCTCGGCGGTGCGGTGCCCGCCGGCTTCGAGGAGCGACTGGATGAGGAGCCGCCGGGGCGTCGTGACCCGGTCTCCCTGGGCATGGAGGAGCGCGAGTACGTCTTCGAGGTTTTCGGCTCGCGCCGTCCCGCCGGCACGCTGGTGAGCAGGTGCCCTAGCCACCATCCCAGCATAGGGCGGCCGCTTGTTGCGTTGACGACGTTGCTGCGAACGGCACTAAGCTGCGAACCATTCGCAGTTGAACCGTCCCGAACGAGCGAACCACGGGGAGTAGTCGGAAGTGATCACCACCGGGGCACCCCTGGCGTCTCGGCTCCGCGCCGTGCGCCGAGCCCTGTCTCCCGCCGAGTGGACGCGCATCGGCGGTATGGCCGCGACGGTCGCGGGGTTCTACATCCTCGGGTTCCTCCTCCTGCTTTCGTCGGTGCCGCACCACTACCACCTGTCGAAGACGGACATCTTCGGGATCGGGACGGGCATCCTGGCCTTGACCCTTGGCATGCGGCATGCCTTCGACGCCGACCACATCTCGGCGATCGACAACACGACACGCAAACTTATGGCCGAGGGCAAGCGCCCGATGAGCGTCGGGTTCTTCTTCTCCCTCGGGCATTCGACGATCGTGTTTTTGATGGCCGTGATGCTGAACTTCGGCATCCGTGCGCTCGACTCCCAGGTGAAGAACACCAACTCCGGCCTGCACAACATCACCGGGATCATCGGCACGTCGGTCTCGGGGACCTTCCTCTACCTCATCGCCGCGCTGAACGTCGTGATCCTCGTCTCGATCGTGAAGGTCTTCCTGGAGCTGCGGCAGGGCAAGTACGACGACGCCGAGCTCGAGCGCCAGCTCAACCAGCGGGGCCTCATGAACCGCTTCTTCGGCGGGCTTTCGCGCCGGATCGACACGCCTTGGAAGATGTACCCGATTGGGGTGCTCTTCGGACTGGGCTTCGACACCGCGACCGAGGTGGCCCTCCTCGTGCTCTCCGGCACCGCCGTCGCGAGCGGCCTGCCCTTCTACGCGATCCTGTCGCTGCCGATCCTCTTTACCGCGGGCATGAGCACCTTCGACACTCTGGACGGCTGCTTCATGAACTTCGCCTACGGCTGGGCCTTCTCCCGGCCGATCCGCAAGGTCTATTACAACATCACGATCACCGGGCTCTCGGTGGCGGTGGCCTTCATCATCGGCTCGATCGAGATCCTCGGGCTGCTCCCCGCGGAGCTGAACTGGAGCGGGGGCGTCTGGAGCTTCTTCGAGAACTTCAACATCAACACCGGTGGTTTCGTGATCGTTGGCCTCTTCGTCGTCACCTGGGCGGTCGCCCTCTCGATCTGGCACTTCGGGAAAGTCGAGGAGAGGTGGGACGCCGCCGGTCTGCGAGCACGGGCGGCCGGGCAAGCGACGTCCGATAGTTCGCTCACCGACGGTCTCTGGTCCAGGACGGGCTAGCCAAATCGACGCCCTGCCGATCGGGTCGGCCGGGGCGCGGCGCGAACCGGAAGCGAAGTGGACGCGCAGCTCGGGCTCGGGTATGGATCACGCAGAGAAGGAGCCCCCTGACTCGTCGGCCAAGAGAGGAGCTTGCATCGTGACAGACCACACGCATGCGTCGGAGCCCGAGGATGTCACGCGGCTTGTCACTGAGCGACTGAACGCAGGGGACGCGGGTGGCGTCGCGGCCCTGTACGAGCCAGAGGCAGTTCTTGCTTACCCAGTTGACCAGCCCACCGTCGGACGCGCGGCGGTTCAGGCCGTCTACCAGCGGATGGTCGATGCCGGTGTGAAGTTTGACTCTGAGCCGCCACTGCCGACCGTCAGGTTCGAGGATCTCGCCTTCACGTCGACGAGGTCTGCCGACAAAACGGGCGTCCGGGTTCAGGTGCTGCGTCGCCAGCCCGACGGGTCGTGGCTCCGCGTGATCGATCGGCCCGAGGTCGTCGCGCCGTAGCCGTCCCGCTTGTGTCTCGGCCTGCAGCCCAAAGCTTCGCAGCGGATGGAGAGGTCTCGAGCGACATCGAAGCAGGGTGCCATCGGAGCTCTCGACGCCACGACTCGGTCGCAACGCCTGGTGGATGCTCGATCAGACGGCTCGGCGTGCAGAGTGCTGAGCACTCAGCATCGCCAAGGCCGCTCCTTAACGCCCAACGCAGCCGGGCCGCGCGGTGTCCCTGATCGCCAGGTAGGTGCGGCAGTACGGCATCCGGAACGGTGGCAACCGCACGCGTACCGCGCTCGATTTCGGGCGGCACGCCTCCACGGTCCGACTGGCTCTCATCAAGGGAGGGGTGAATACCCGAGATCAGAATCGGCGAGATGCGACTCAGCGATCGGAGTGACATCGAACGGGCTCAGGCCAACTGCACCCTGACGACGCGCCTAGCGATAACACCCCGGCACGCGGTGAGATCGATGTCCGTTTCTGGTGTGCTGCACTCGCCCTAATCCTGATCGTTCACGACTGGTTTGGTTTCGAGCGTGGCACCCGAGTCCGGAGTCGCTTGGCAGGAGCAGCACTCGGTTCGCTCGCAGGTGAATCGCTCGGTTCTTCAGCGTCCTCCCGATCCCGGTCAATGGCCTCTCTGCGATCCTGACGGACGTTAGCGACGACGTAGCCGAGCCCGAGGGCAAGGACGACGACCGCGACAATCCAAAGGATGTGAACGGCGAAGCCAATAAGGCCAAACAAAAGGGCGGCAGATAACACCACCACCATTGCAAAGCCCGAGACTCTGCGTTGACCGAGCAACGAGGTAATGCGTCGAGACTCTGGCGATCTAGCAGGCATCACAGGGAACCTCTCTTCCATTGAATAGTGCTGTCCTCGTGACCGAAGGCGGTTAGCGCACTTCCTTGGTCTCCCGGCCGATCAAGCAGTGACGTCGACGCCCTGTTGAAAATCCCCACCAGCTTTGGTGTCGACGATCACTGCCAGCAACTCACCGATCGTCTGGTGTCGATCGGTGCCTCTTCGCAGTGGCAGGTGAACCTGAATTCGGTAGCGATTGCGACGGCCGTCCTTGTCCTTCAAGACGTAGCCAGCGGTGGTCAGGTCGGCGACAATGCCAAAAGCGTTCCGCTCAGTGATGCCCAGGGCAGCGGCGATGTCGCGAATACGCACGTCTCGATCGTCTGCGATGCACGCAAGGGCACGGGCGTGGTTGGTAAAAAAACTCCACTCTCCCATGAGAGCAGTCTAGCATATTCAGGAATCTATTTGCTAGTTTGATAAACCTAGAGTACTATTTCAGGTAGTCAAGTGAAGTCGTCCCCGGCCGCATCTGGCCGAGAGCTACGGCATCTAGCTAGATGGAGGTCAAGAAATGGGACGGGCAGGAATGTTCTTCAGCATCCTCGTGCTCGCGGCGGGCGCCGTCATGCACTGGGCCGTGAGCACGACTGGTCACGGGTTCAACGTATCCACGGTGGGGATCATCCTCATGGTCGTTGGGGCTGTTGGCCTTGTCGCCTCGGGGATCGTCTTTGCAATGTCACGCCGACCGGTCGGTAGCGGCAAACGTACTTACGACCGTGAAGCCACCAACGCACAGGGTCAGTCGACCACAGTGCACGAAGAGGCGCACAGCTAGCCGAACCGCGGGCATCGGCAAGCAAGAAAGAGAACACGGGGGAACCCGTGTGCAGTCCGGTAGAGAGGGCTCGTCCCTCTTCTCACATCCCAAGACAAGGAGCCCAACCATGGCAACAACCGACAAGGCAAAGAACACCGCCCAACAGGCGAAGGGAAAGCTGAAGGAGACCGTCGGCAAGGTCAGCGGCAACAACAAGCTACGTACCGAGGGTAAGGCCGACCAAGTGAAGGGCAACGTCAAGCAGGCCGGTGAGAAGCTCAAGGACGCGTTCAAGAAGTGACGCGACCCAGTAGATCGACACCAACACGCCGGACGTCGTCGCTCCGAGGCGAAGACCGAGGCTCGTTGGACAATCAATCTTTCCTCGTGGACGAGAAGAAGGCTGGGAAATGATCATCCTTTTGGTACTGCTGCTGGCTCTGCTCTTTTTCGGACTGGGATTCACCCTGCACTTGTTGTGGGTCGTCGCAGCGATCGTCTTCTTGGTGTGGATTATCGGGCTCGCACTAGGGCGCGGGAGCTCCAGGAGGCACCACTTCTATCGGTGGTGAGCTGAGCGGCGTAGAGCAGATAACTTTCGGCTCTGCGCTCACAACTGACCTGGTCAGATGGCCATTTGCACACCGTTGAGGCCCGTGTACCTGGCAGTCAAGAGGTTCGCGGGTTCGAATCCCGTCGCCTCCACCGATAAGTGCCCTGGTAATAGAGTTGAGCCGCTTGACTTACACGCTGGCAATCCCTTCAGAAACCCCCTCGCCGATCCTAATTTCACGGTGTCTGGGGCGAGGGGCGGCGTGACCTTTGCCTGTGGCAGCGACCGGAGCGACCCACACGAGTTGCGCGCTCAAGCGGTCAACGCAACAGCCTTGGCGAACGCCTGAGATGGTGTCATCCACCCGAGCGTCTGTCGAGGTCTGTTGTTGAGGGAACGGGCGATGGCATCGAGCTCGCGTTGGGTGCACCAAGAGAGATCCGCTGACTTCGGCAGGTATTGGCGCAAGAGACCGTTCGT